>JAHIEM010000024.1 GCA_018901625.1 Nanobdellota archaeon | reverse complement strand
TTGTCAGGCTCACAGCATTATTAATAATCAGGCTGCACGAGGAAATATTAAAATTATCAGAAACATTATAATAAAATATCTTAGATGCTGAGCTGGAAGTTTCATCACTCGGATAAGGTTCAGCCAAACTGATGTTTGGCTTTGAAATATCATAAGTTATAGAAAAATTTCCAGAACTATAATAATTTGAATCATTGGCAAAAGCCAAGCATCCCCATTTATATCTGTCTTCAGCAGAAAAAGTATAATTAAATATTGTAGAATTGCTTGCCCCTGAAATATTTCTTGTCTCATTATAAACAAGATTAGAAGAGTTCCACAAATAAAAGCTGATATTAGCCAGAGAATTTTCAGCAGATTCAGATTGGCATGTAAATTCAGTAAAGTTTGTTGAAGTATAATTATTATCAGCAGGAGAAATTAAGCTTGCCAGCACTCCCCCGATAGTGAGTGTAAAATTTGAAGAAGCAGAACTAAAATTCCCATTTTCATCATAAAACAAGCAGTTCCACTTATAACTCCCATAAGGAATATTGCTTACATTAAACAAAACACTTGAGAAACTCCCAGAAACAATCAGAAAGCTTAAATTAACAGCAGAATTTGAAGAATTCCACAGATAAAAACTCACATTTTTCAAAGCCAAGTCAGTAGCATTGCATGAAAATGTGTAATTCCTGCTTAAATTTATATGATTATTCAAAGGAGAAATTAAAAAAACATTCGGAGCAAGATTATCCAACGAGATAATTGCAGAATAAACATCTATCCTGGAAAAATTCAATCCCGTAGTATCTTGTATTCTCTTCCCGGTATTATTCAGAACAGCTTCAATCTCTTTAGTTGTCTTGCTCTGCCCAGTTAATTTCAAAAACTGGTTTATAATAGCAATAGCTCCAGCAACATGTGGAGTTGCCATTGAAGTTCCCGAAACAGCAGCATAATTTCCATTGCAGACAAACCCGGCTGGACACGAGCCGCCATAAAATGTAGAATTTATACTTGTTCCGGGCGCCATTAATTTAACTAATGAATTCCTATTGCTGTTTGTGTTTATAGTATCATTTTTATTCGTCCATCCAACAGCAGTGGCATTGGTTATGCATGCTGGACCAGAAATATTTGTAGTGCTCCCAGAGTTTCCAGCAGCAGCAATAACTGATATGTTATACAATGTGGCATTATTTACTGATGTTGTTAATGTAAATTTAGAATCACAATAGCTAGAATAAATTGTATCACTTCCTAAACTCATGCTTATAACAGATATGTTATAATTATTTTTATTTGTAATGCACCACTGAATTGCATTCATTATATCAATTTCTCCCTGCCCCCCGCTCGCACTATTCCCGCTCGAATCCAGGACTTTTAATCCAATAAGCCCAGCTCCAGGAGAAATACCAGTTATTCCAGAAGATGCAGCAACAATTCCAGCAACATGCGTGCCATGCCCGTTGTCATCTGAGATAGAACAATTCTCGACACAAGACTTACCGAAACAATCAATAACACATGTTTTATTTCTGCCTAATAAATCAGGATGAGTGAAGTTAATACCAGTATCAATCACACAAACACTTTCCCCAATTCCTGTTAAATTAATACCGGATATTTGTGAAGGCCAGACAATTGTTGCGTTTATTATTCTGACTGAATCTTGCAAAGACGCGCTGAAACTATGGGAGTAATACACTCTTTTCACTGCATTGCTCTCTTCTAATTTCTCAGCTTCATTTTTATCAACATTTGCAACAATTAAATTTCCTTGCTGCCTTTCTGTTTCATCAACAATGTCCTTAACTTCTCTAGTGTTATTTGTTTTAAAGATAAATCCAGAATCTTCATTAACATTTATTATAACCGGCACCTCCGCATTTTTTTCTAAGGCAGTATAAACCTCTTGGTCTACTTTATCGCTAGAATCCTGTTGCGCACTGACTAATATCAGGACAGAAAAAATCAAGAATAAGATAATTACCCTGCGCATCTTCCCTCTTTGCATTTACATTCAGAGATATTGCAGTTATAAACTTGCGCGCAGAAATTATCCGCAGAGCAGTTCTTCAATTCATCCTCATAGCTCGCGGCTTCAGTCTTAGAAACACACTTATCTTCCCCACCACTAGAACAAGAACAGCACGTAGTCTGGACTTTCACGCAATCACTATCTTTATAACATTCCTTGTTCAAATCAGGAAGTTTAAACTTCTTGAAAATTGACATATTAAAACCAGTAAATAAAGCAATAAGCCCAAGGATAATTGCAATAGCTAAAACCTTCAAAATCACTCCTTTTTTCATGTAAGAACCAGCATACAAACATTTATAAATTCTTTTTTTCTGCCTTTTTGATAAGAATGAGTTGTTTAACAAGTTCTTATAACTAATAAATAACACATAGGAGAAAATTTAAGATGGGTTTTGGTGAAGGAGGCTTCCGCAGAGGGGGATTCAGAAGAAACTTTGGTCCGCGCGAAATGACAAAGATCAAGTGCAGCGAGTGCGGAAAAGAAGATGAAGTTCCTTTCAAGCCAAGAGAAGGCACGCCTGTTTATTGCAGGGAGTGCTTCATGAAGAAGAAAGGAATAACGCCAAGAGACAAATCTGAGAGTTCTGAGGAAGAATCTAAAGAAGAATCAGAACAGCCAGAAGAGTCTGAGGAAGAATCTAAAGAAGAATCAGCAGAGTAAAACTAAGAAATTTACTCAGGATTGATTATAGTGTTTATTTTTATTTTTCTATTTTTTTATTATACTCGCAGGTATGCCTGGGGATAATAACATATAAAAACCATGATTATCTTGATAGTTCATAAAAGAAGAAAATCAGAAAAACCAGAGGTTGTTTAACAAATGAAAATTTATACCATTGGAGGATATAGTGAAGTAGGCAAGAATATGACTGTTGTAGAAACAGGAGAAGATGCTTTCATCTTCGATATGGGCTTGCATCTCCCCCCAATTGTCGAACTTGAAGAGCGCGAGGATTTGATGCACGAGAAGAAGCTACGCTCTATTGGAGCAGTTCCAGATGATTTAATTCTTGACAAGTTAGGAATCAGGAATAAAGTTAGAGCAATTCTAATTTCTCATGCCCACCTGGACCATGTTGGCGCTGTCCCGTATATATCAAACAGATATAATGCAAGTATTCTCGCAACCCCTTTCACAGTTGCAGTCCTAACCCGCCTTCTTGATGATGAAGACAGGCAGCTTTACAATAAAGTAAAACCAATCACTCCAAATTCCTCTTACACTATTAAGGGAAAATCAGGAGATTACCTGGTTGAATTCATAAATATCACTCACTCAACATTGCAGGCATCTCTAATAGCTCTCCACACTCGAGAAGGAATCGTGTTATATGCAAATGATTTTAAGTTTGATGACTCTCCCCAGCTCGGATTAAAACCAAACTATGACAAGCTAAGAGAAATCAGCAAAAAAGGTGTAAAGGTGATGATAGTTGAAAGCCTGTATGCTGCAGAAGAAAGAAAAACCCCGAGTGAAAAGGTAGCAAGAAGTCTTCTCGAAGATGTCATGCTGACAACAGATAATAAGAACGCAGGAATGATAATCACTACCTTCTCTTCCCATATTGCAAGACTAAAAAGCATAGTTGATTTTGGAAAACAGCTTAACAGGAAGATAATCTTTGCAGGAAGATCTCTCTCTAAGTATGTTTCTGCTGCAAAAGAAATAAAACTCTGCCCCTTTGAGAAATCAGTAACAATACTAAGCTATAAAAGACAGGTAGAAGCAGAATTGAAAAAAGCAAATGCAAACAAGCAAAAATACCTAATAGTCTGCACAGGACACCAGGGAGAACCTGGCTCAATTCTAGACAGAATGTCCAGAGACGATCTTCCATTTCACCTTTCCCCCCGCGACCACGTAATCTTTTCCTCAAAAACAATTCCGAGCGAGATAAATATTGCCAATAAGAGCCAGGTTGATAAAAGATTGAAGCATAAGGGAGTTAGAATTTTCAATGATGTCCACGTTTCAGTCACTCCAAGTACAGAAGTTGTAATAAACGGGAGCAATGGGATGAGAATTAAAGAAATAGGAAAAATACAGGAAAATGAGAAAAAAGGGCTGAAAGTTCCAGCGTTTGACTCTAATCTAAAAATTAAATGGTTTGATGCAGAATTAGTAGAACACGATTATGATGGAAAGATATTTGACATACATACAAAATCAGGAAGAAAAGTGTCAATAACCTCCGGGCATAGTGTATTCAAGCTAGAAAAAGGAGGAGTAGTCTCAGAGATTGGAGATAAATTGAAAGTTGGAGACTACCTCGCAATTCCTAAAAGATTCTCATGGCATAGCCGATTGGATGAAGTTGATATGACTCAGTATTCTAGTCTAACTAGTAATAACTATTCAACAAATAGCGGAAGTCTATGCTACAATAATGTCCCAATCTGCCCAGTAAAAATTAAATTATCAAATGAATTTGCAAGGCTTTTAGGGTACTATCTTGCAGAGGGCTCTGCCCCCCGCCATCTGTCATTAGTCATAAACAAAAATGAAACAGAACTGCTGGAAGACATAAAAGATTCCATAAAAAAAGTTCTTCCTTCAAATATTAACATTTCTTACAGGAACAATGCATGCGAAATCTGTTTTGGGGCAGAAACTCTTGGAAGAATATTCAAGCAGTGGTTTGGAAATAACGCAAAAACAAAAAAAATTCCTGATTTTGTCTTTTCTGCATCAGACGAATTCAAGCTCAATTTTATCGGAGCGTATCTAAACGGTGATGGTTGTATTGATAAGGGAAAAAAGCATTTTAGAATCAGGGCAAAAACCGCATCTAAGAAGCTTACGTCAGACTTATTGTATCTCTTTTCACAGGTGGGGATTTGTGCAAAGTTTGACCACGAAGAAACAGGGGCTAATAGAATGATTGCTGGAAATAAAATGATAACTCCCGAGACTCATGCTTTTGTGATAAGGGTGCAGGGAGAACAATCATTAATTAAGCTCAAGGACTATCTCTCCAGCAAGTTTCAGGTTCAGATTGATGTTAACCTGGGCTTAAGAAAGAATCCTATTCAAAACCTTCCACCAGAATCTTTGCCAGTTGAAAAACTAAATTTTGATGAGATAGAAGCAAAAAAGGGAACTTACTTGCACGACATCAAGTTCTATAATCAGAAATCTCAGAAAGTTAAGAAACACATCAGCCCAGAACTTTTATTAAAGCAATCTGCAAAAATTAGCGGATTTACCAACAAGATTCTTAATGGAGAGTTATTGTTTGATCCTATTGTAGACATTAAGACTTCAGACTATGCAGGAAAAGTCTATGATTTTAAAGTTCCCGGAGCACAGAACTTCATTGGGGGGTTTGGGGGAATAATGCTCCATAATTCAGGCCACGCTGGAAGAGAAGACTTAAGAGATTTTATTACAATGTTAAATCCAGAAAATATAATTCCAGCCCACGGGGATATAACTAAACTCTCTGCACTCGCAGAACTTGCAACAGAACTTGGTTTTAGAATAGGGAAGAACTGCCACATTTCCCAGGATTTAAATAAAATAGATATAACCTAGCTAGATGGAAAAGCCAGAAATATCTGAGGGTTTAAGAAATGCTCTTGAACGAGGATACTCCCTAGAACTAGCAATGTCTAGCTTTATCAATGCAGGCTACACTAAACAAGATGTTATAGACTCAGCAAAATCTTTTGGTGGCTCATTTCTCAATACCTCTTCCCAGCCAGTAATCCAAACTCAGCCTAGTCAACCTTCTCAAACCCCTGTTTTCAGACCTGTCCAGGCAACTCAAGCAAACCCCAAAATCCAAAATACTCAACAACCTCAATATGTAAACAAACCAATGAATACTCAACAACCTCAATATCCCCTCAAGCCACAATCACCCCAGTACTATCCCCAGTCAGAGCCTCAGCCCCAAGCCATCCAGAATCAAAGAAATATCCAGCAAAACCCCCCAACCCCCACACCAATCTTCCCCCAAACTAATAATATGAATGCTAGTCAAGCAGTATCTGTCAAAGTTAAGCCAAAAAAGAAGGGGTTCGGACTGGTAATTCTCCTGGTAGTCATTCTAATCTTCCTTCTAGGAGTTCTCTTCACTCTAGTGTTTGCCCGCGAAAAAATCCTTGAACTTCTCGCAAGCATTGGTTTAGAATTCTAAAATGTACTCCCCATCTGAAGACTCTTTTCTTATGTCAGAAACTCTCAGGAACAATCTTAAAAACAAAGATAAAACTATCAAGATTCTCGATATGGGCACAGGTTCTGGAATTCAAGCTCTCACTCTAAAAAATCTCGGGTTTAAGAATATCCTGGCAGCAGATATAGACAAAGAATCTATCAAATTCGCAAGAACAAGGGGAATCAGAGTGATAAATTCCGACCTCTTCTCAAACATAAAATCAAAATTTGGTATAATCATATTCAACCCCCCATATCTCCCAGAAAACAAGCATGATAGGAAACAAGACACTAGCGGAGGCAGGGTAGGGGATGAAACAATAATTAAATTCTTAAAACAAGCAAGGTTTCATCTTAATGAAAACTCCCAGATTATTTTGCTAGTCTCCTCGCTCACTCCCCACAATAGGGTAAATTCAATCATAAAAAAATATTTTAAAAAACAGATTCTCGCTGAAAAAAGAATTTTTTTTGAAAAATTAGAAATCTGGCTCTTAACAAAAAATAAAATTACTTCCTAGATTTCTCGCGTTTAACTGTTCTATATGCAATAGCCATGCCAATAATCCCTGTGAGAACTATCACAAGTATATTAACTGTAACACTGTCCATAGAAATCAGGGCAGTTTTTAGTGCAAAAATCATAGAAACATATATTATGAAAAAGAAAAATATCTGGCTGAGCATCCTTGCACTCTCTACCTTGCTGTCCTCAATAGCCTTTTTGAGATAAATTGCAATTGCAAATCCCACAATAATCAGCAGCAACGCGCCAACTAGCGCAGGAATAATTATCAAAATCTCAGAAATCCAGTATGTAAACTGGGGGATATCAAGCTGAGATATTGCAAGATTCAGGAACAGAACATAAACTCCCCACTTGATTATCACAGTAAGCATATTAAAAAAGTTATGAGCAGGAGTCTTCTCGATTCTCGCTTTGTCGATTATCTTCCTCAAAACACCGCTGATAATCTTTCCAATAACAATTCCAATAACAACTAAAACAATGGCAATAACACTGTTTATAATAAGCTCCTGAGCAGTCATTCCCAATACCTCTTTTGACAAAAATTCCATAGAAGATTTGAGTAATGTTAGTTAATAAATTTT
>JAHIEM010000023.1 GCA_018901625.1 Nanobdellota archaeon | reverse complement strand
CCATCAGCAGTCTTAAGCAAATCACCTTCATTTAAATTCTTAGCAGGAACCCACTCTCCATTAACTAAAAATGGATGCTCTTCTGTTACTTTTAATATTCCTGCTGAAGAAAAACTTGCAAGTAAAATAACTAATAAAACTCCAGCCAGAAAAATTTTATTTAATAATTTCATATTCAATCTCCAAATATCCATTATTTATTCTTTTGAATGTTTCACTAATTTCAGCTTCAGCTGGCTTGTTATTCTCAATATCCCATGCTAAAACCTCCTCACCTTTCTCAATATCTTCTATATTTTTCTCACTTCCATCTGCCATTGTTATTTTTGTGCCTGCGAGGAAACAGCCAAATGGTCCATGAGCATTAGCCATCTTCATTAAAATATCTTCTACCCTTTCAGTTGGTTTTCCTTCAGCTGCAAGCTTTTCAAGCGCTTTTGCAAGCTTTGCCCTCTCTGCCTCTACTGCCTGAATCTTTTTAATAGGCATATTATTCGCTGATGCCCGGGCATTCATTTTTGATGAAAAATGCCAAACATAGGGAAAATATTTTAAACCTTGGACAACACCAAACTCCACCCAAACATCAACACAGTCTTTATAATCTCTGACTAATGTCGGTCCCACATACAATTTGTCTTCTGCATCAAACTCCCCAACTAAAGAATCAAGCACCATAGATTTTGCATTACAAGATTCTATTGCTTGTGGCAAATTAATAAAAGCAGTATCTCCAACAAAATATGCAAGAATCACATAGCCTCCCCCGGGAATTAATCCAATCCCTGTAAGTCCTGCATAATGTGCCAACATTAAAGGAGCTCCTTGATTAACAGTGCCAGAAGATAATCCATAAGCAGCAATTCCTGTAACCCCAAAATTAAATATCTTTTCCCACGTTTCAGCCACCTGCTCTCTCCTTTTAGATAAATCTAAAATATTATTTTGAACAAAGTCAATTATTTCATAAGCAAGTTTGTCACTGTCAGACATTGCTTTTTCAGCAAGATTACTAAACTTTATTTCTTTAGGATTTTGAATTTTTGAAGTATAACTTAGTGCTTCTTCAACATTATTTTTGCATGACTCATACTGCTCCGCCCATTTTTCCATTACATCTTCGTTGGTAGATTTCTCTGTATGAATGCAAGAAATAGCATTATCAGCTTTTTTAATATAATTTTCAAGAAAATCCCTGTTTTCAAGCAACTGTGCAACAAGAGCAATATCTACTACATTTCGAATATCATTTAAGCTTGGATTGCTCCCCGTAATCAGCGATTCATATTCATGTTTAAACCTTATTCCATTTGTAATAGGATAAGAAATCAATAAAAGGCTATTTAATTGTTTTGCTGTCTCATCAAATTCTTTAATCTGATTCTCAAGTATTCTAATATGATTAAGCCATTTTTTCCACTGCTCCTTAATAACATCATTGCCTGCTTCTGAAAGAATACTTTCATCAGAACGCCTCCCTCCCCCAAGCAAAACCAAATCAAACAATTGAGGAAGACCCTTACTCTGATAATCTGTTATTGCTTGTGAAAGTTTCTGTTTAGTTTCTTCGCCAGCAATATTATGTTCGTATATTCTTTTTTTTAATTCCGTAATTTCCCCAGTAATCCTGAAAAAAGATTCTGCATCATTTTTGCATTTCTTCTTAATATTTTCTATTCCCTGAGAAAAATCATTTTCAAATAATTTCTGAGTCAATAGGCTAACATCAAGGTTCTGAAGATGGCTGCACTGCCCAAGCATAGAATCAATTGTAAGCACCCCTGAATAAGAACTCATAATTCCAAGTCTAAGTCTCGCTAAAGTTAAATAATAATCAGCAGTTGCTGCTATTGATTCAGGAGAAGTTAAATAAAACAACCTATCAGTGGTAAACTTCTCTTTAATTTTAATATCAAGATTATCAAGATAACAGCTTAAAAAACCCTCATTAATCCCATTAACTCTTAAAATTGAAGAGCCCCTAAGGGTGTTCTCAAAACTTCTTACACTGCTAAAATGCTTTTTTTCTTTTAAAAAATTAGAAATACGCTCTCCTACAACAGATATTTCACTTGTCGCATAAAGAATTGTTTTTAATGCTCCTCCCCTGTATTTTGCAGCAATCATTCCAAGAAGGTATTCTATTCTAGGGGGAAGAGGATTATTATTATCCACTGTTCCAATTTTAGGGCATTCAACAGAAAAGGAGTCTTTAAATACTATTTTATTAGCTGATAAAGATACCGCAAGAAGATTATCTGAAAACATTCTTCTAAAATCTCCTACTTTACTTCCAAGATAAATCCTGCTCATTACATTTCCAAATATTGCAGGAGGCTCTCCATTAGTGATAACACATCCTCCTTCGCAGGGGGTTTGCGAAACTGCTTTTATAATCAAATCAGGAATATCTCTCGGAGAGCCAAGAAGAATGCCCTCACTAAAACCAGCACTTGCCTCCTGAAATTTAGTTTGCATTCTGTCTATTTCATTATTCATAATCCAATCATCTTCAATAATTTTGCTAAAATCATCAATATCTTTCTTAAAAACAATTTTATTAATTTTTTTCCATGGAACATCATTTTCTAAAAATCCTATTGTCCAAGAGTCCCTCATAGCCAAAATCACAGAAGAAAGAGAAGTCCTGCACCCAAATCCACTAACTACCCTGCAAAAAGTCTCATTTATATCACTTGGATTAACCAAAGCTATTTGACTTGGATTAGTAATCTTTTTTATAAAATCCATAACTTCTGAGCTACTTCCTGTTCCTGCAGCAAAAGAAGGAACCATGCTTCCAAGTATAATATTATCCCCAAAAGCAACAGTATACTCAAAGTTTTCATAAACATAACTACTTGTACTAGATGTATATTTCAGCAATAACGACACTCCTTTTGCAATTTGCATTTTTAATTGTCCAGAATCATTCATAAGCCCTTCACCAGCACTCGATATTGCAATAACCGCCTTGCCATCCACCAGTCCCTCCCACCCAATCTCCCCTGCAATAACTATAGGGGCTTGTAAGATAGTTGCAACCTCTGTTGCTAAAAGCCCTGCTTTATAATCCGCATTATCTACCAAAACAACCACTCCAATTGTTTTCCAAAAATCTGAAAAATTCTGTGCTTCAAAAATAATCTGTTGCTTCATCCCCTTGTAACCTCCTCCTGAAGTTCCCCCAGAACTAACCAGATTATCTGGATAATATACACTTGGAATAAAATCACTTGATAAAACAGCTCCATCAAAACCATCAAATGGATTAAATCCTCCCCCCGCAATTTTACTGCCTGAACTTTCCTTATAATTTTGATTAGAAATCAATAAAGGATAAGCTGATTTATTAGCACCAATAGGGAGGCAATTAGGGCAAATCAAAGAATCAGCAACAACAACAGGCACCAACTGAACAACCTTTCTCCAGTCATCTTCAGCAGAAAATAGAGCCTTTCCAAGTTTAGCATAAGTTTCAGGATTTTTCCTGTTTTGAGGAATAAGATTTATTTCAGAAGATTCTGCCTCACCAATTACTCCATCTTTTTCATATTTAACATAACATTTAACAGACTTGTTAAATGCCTTGTCAATCACTCCTGCATTATAAAGCTCTGATTCACTAAATAATAAATAAACTCCTTCAAAAGAACTTCCAGCACTACTAAGAACTACCCAGTTGATGAGACTTCCAGAATAATTTAATAATATCTCTCCTTCTGAATTCTTAATTCCAGTACTATTAATAAAAGAATCTAAAAATGCAAAATAACCATCAGGATTAGCAGGATCATAAACAAAGCCAGTATCAGAAATATTAAAATAACACCCGAATTTATCTCCTGGATTTAAATACAAATATTTCTTGCTATTTTTGCTGACAAAATCATTTTCATACTCTGCTTTATCTAACACCCCCTGATATCTTAGCGCACTTGTATCAGAAGGCTTAGGAAAAATAATTCCTGTTCCTAATCTTTGAGCAGCAAACTCAACTTTTGCTTTTTCACAAGAGCAATTGCCCATAACTGTCACATCTTCAGTTTTATCAGCATCTCCTTCATGCACTTTAACATTATAGCAATCTTCTTCTCTTCCACTTGCATAAAGTTTGACAGTCTTGTTCACATATTCAGACAAATTAGTTTCAGTTATAAATGAAATAGTATTCTTGCAATTAGTGACATTATAATCTCCTTCAACTGGTTCTATAGGTTCCCCACCACCACAATCAACATTAAATTTAACAGAAGCTGTTAATGCACTCTCTCCAGAACAGCAGTAATTACAATCTCCATCTAATTGAGCTGTTCCTTCAGCAACTCCTGAAGATACATCAATATCGCTATTGCCCCAGTTAAGATAAAAAAGCTCATGTGCTTCAGGAGTTCCATCATATAAATTCATTCCATAAAGAACCTCGTCATCTCCAGAATAACTTAATCTTAATATTCTTTTGCCATCGCCAACAACTTTTCCCCAAGCCCTTACATTTGTATCAGGAGAATGTACTTTTGAAAGAAATTGATAAATTCCATTCACATCCATGCAATTATCTTCACTTGTTATTTTTACGCAATTTTCACAAACACTGCATTTTTCATAAGTCGCTTCAGGAAGATTATCAAAAACTTCTGTATATTGTAAAAACCCATTGCAATTGACATCTCCAGAAGAAATAAAATCCCCTTGTTTAGTATAAGTTATTGTCTTTTTTTCTGAATTATAACAACATGTTGGTTCAATTGCTTTCCATGTTTCTAATTCATAATTACATCCCTGATCCATGCACCCATATCTTAAAAATCCCCACCCATTATCTCCAGGTTGATTTATTCCAGTATAAACTCCATTTCCTGTATTCTCATCACACCCCTCTCCCTCTGCGCAAGAAGAAGTTGTAAAATACGGATTCTGCAAATTTCCATCTTCTCCATAAGAAGAAAAATCAACAAAATAACCACCAGATGGAGGAGCTGTAAAGTAAGAAGAAGAACTTGGTGTTATATCAGAATTCCAAAAATTTATATCAGATTCAGGATACAATGTTTTTGTGCTAAACCACAACCCATTATTATAGGTATAATCCCACCAACCATTTCTAAACCAATTTTCCTCTAAGGATGTACCACTCGCATCTCTTTTTCCATTCATCTCACAGCTTCCATAAACTCTTAAAACTTGAGATTCCTGCACCTGCACCTGGCAATTAATATCTACTGAACATAAAGAATCACTGCAATCTATCAAACCATCACAATCATTATCTTTTCCATCATTGCATATCTCTATAGCAACAGGAGAAATATAAGCATTAGAATCATCACAATCATTCCCCCCACACGCACTATCAAAATGTCCATCACCATCTTCTTCATCATAACAAGTATAAAGAGAACAACAAGCTCCTCCAGCAGGAAAATTATTACAGTCACAATACACTTCATCCAAACCCCTACCAAATTCATCACAATATCTTAGATTGCAATTACCTTCACTATCATATATTTCCAAACCTCCAACAAGACAATCAGGATCATCACTTATTTCACACACTTCTAATGTAGAAAATTCCTGCCTGCCCCCTATTTTAATAAAATCAAATAACTTGCTTCCTATTTTAATATTTGATTTTTCAAGAACAGAAGAAACAAATACCCATAAAACACCAATTAAACCAATAACTACTAAAACTAATAAGACATTTCCTAAAATTCCTGATAATCCTCTTTTCTTAAATCTCATTTTTATCCCATCCTGCTTTTTTAAATTCCTCTTCAACTAATTTTTTATCCCATCCTTTCCTAATCAATCCTAAATAAACTCCTTCTTTATCCATTCCCTGATTTTTGCATTTAATAAGATAATCTTTTAATAACTTATTTGATAATTTTTCTCTTTTTCTCTGCCTTATTAAAAGAATAATAAGTATCACAAGCAAAACAATCAGCAGAATTATAATAATATAAAAATAAATCCCCCCACCCCCATTCATTTTGCTTTCTGACTCATTATCATTAAAAGAAATTAGTTCCTCCCATCTGCTTGAAAATTCAAGAATTCCCTCCTGCCTTTCAATAGGCAAATTTCCACCAGAAAAATAAAAAATCAAATTCTT
>JAHIEM010000022.1 GCA_018901625.1 Nanobdellota archaeon | reverse complement strand
TAATAAAGTCCTTTATGAAGTTGTAGATAGGTTATAAGATTGAGATGAGCCCTGTTTTTTAAATTAATTATGGGGGAGCCTGTAAAAGGTGCGGTTTGTTTTGGGTTTTCTGGATGCTCAGAAAAGGACAGTTGTTCACAACTGTCTGCACACTGAAGTGTGCAGTTTACTTTTCTGACATGAGAAACTGGCTTGCCTGTTCTTCTGCTTTCTTCTCTTAACTTATTGATGGTCCTCGCTGATAATGTGATATCAATTCTTTTTCTGTGAAAGGGCAGCTCGTGAGTTTTGTCGTAGTTTTCCAAATCAGCAAATACTTCCCTGTATTTTCTCATTATTCTATAAAAATTTTTCTTACTAATTTTCATACACATAGATATTAGTCAGCTATTTATAAAATGTTTCTGTTGATAGCTTAATGGGATGAATTTTACTGCGAATATTCTAGAATATTCTTGCATTTCAGTATACATTAATTTTTAAAGCTAGAAAATTTCTAATTTTATGGAAGAGGTTGCTATAATTGCTGATTCTAGCGGGAAGGGATATGGGTTTGCGTGGGGGGTTTATGAATATTTGAAGAGCAAGAAGGATATTGATGTTAAGATTGTTGATATTGAGAAGTCTGTATTTAAGGATGGAGAGTTTAAAGTGAGAATTAAGGAAAATATCAGGAGAAAACGAGTGTTTTTGATTCATGATTCTAATAAAACTCCGTGCGAGTGGCTTACTGAGCTGATTTTTTTGCTTGAAGCTTTAAGATTTTCCTCACCTGGAGAGATTAATGTTGTTCTGCCCTACACTAAATTTGCAAGACAGGAGAGAAAAGAGAGCTCGAGAGTCTCTGTTAATGCTAAAGCTCTGGCTGATATTATTTCTATGTATGCTACGAGAGGGATGACTGTTGATTTGCATGCTGGGCAGATGCAGGAGTATTTTTCTATTCCGTTTGATAATTTATACTCTTTTCCTAGTTTGATAAACTATCTAAAGAAGAATCATCCTGATATTTTTGAGAATTTAGTTGTTGTTTCACCTGATTTGGGGGGTGGGAAAAGAGCAGAATCCCTTGTTAAGAGACTGGGAGCCAGGGGGATAAAAACTGAGATTGCTTTTGGACATAAAACAAGAGAAAAAGACAATGAAGTTGCAAGAACAATTATTATTGGGGATGTGAAAGACAAAAATTGCTTGATTGTTGATGATATTATTGATACTGGGAATACTTTGATTAAGACTTGCGAGGCATTGAGAGAGAAGGGCGCAAAAAAAGTGTATGCTTTCTGTCCGCACGGGCTGTTTACAGAGGGAACTAGCAAGTTTTCGTGTTTTGATAAGTTGTTTGTTTCTGATACTTTGTGCTGTGAGAAATCTGAAAATATGGAATTAGTCTCATTAGTTAATTTGTTTGGAGAGGCTATTTATAGAACAACTATTGGGGAGAGTATGAGTGTTTTGTTTGATGGGAAGATTGAGGGGCAGGAGAAGCTTAATTTTGAGATTTAGAAATTAATTGCTGATGAACTTGAATAATTAATGCTCCACAGAACATATAGTTTTTATTAGGAGTTTTTATGTTTAATTGAACTCTAAAGTTAATTTTGAAGAGGGATAGATAGTTCTATAAATATGTAATTTTCTGGTTAACTATGGTGGAGAAAATTGATTATGAGATGATTGGCAAGGCTCTTTGGTTTCCTGCAGAGAAGATACTAGTCATTGCTGATTTGCATATTGGGTATGAAGACATGCTAAGCTCGGTTGGGGTGTTTATTCCTAAACATCAGTTTCAGCAGACTTTGGATGAACTTGCGAGGGTTGTTGATAGAATTGGAAAAGTTAAGGAAATTGTGATTTGCGGAGATTTGAAGCATGAGTTTGGAAAGATTTCCAATCAGGAATGGAAGGAAACTCTGAAAATATTGGATTTTTTGCAGGAAAGAGGGAAAGTTGTTCTTGTAAGGGGGAATCATGATAGTATACTTGAGCCTATTGCAAGGAGAAGAGGATTGAAAATTGTTGAGAGTTATGTTGTTAAGGGAATTTTATTTGCGCATGGAGATAAGAAAGTGAATATTAGTGATAAGAAAATAAAGATGATTGTTTTGGGGCACAAACATCCAGCTATAACTGTGTCTGATAATTACAAATCTGAAAAATATAAGTGTTTTTTAGTTGGAAAGTGGCAAGGAAAACTGGTTGTAATTCTACCTAGCTTTTTCCCGCTAGTCGAGGGGAGTGATGTTAGCTTAGAAGACACTAATCTTGGCTTTGAGCTTAATTTGAAGGAGTTTGATGTTTATGTGCCTGTTTCAGGTGAGGAAAACGTGTTAAAATTTGGGAAGCTGAAGAAATTTATCTAGTTAGAAGATAATTTGTTTCTTACTGTTTCTTCGTCTTCAGGATTTGTAATTCCTGTCCATTTGTCTGGGGTGGGGTAAATTTTGAGTTTTAGATTTTCTGTTTCTATAATGTTTGAGATGTCTGTTGGAAGGAGAGCTTCTGCTTTTCTGTCCCCCTGATGTTCGCGTTTGAATTTTTCTAGAATTTTGGAAAGAGTTTCTAGTATTTGGGAATGAAAAGCCCAGATGTTCTGACTGCAGGTATCTGATGGACTTGTACCTGAAAGAGAGAAATTTGATTTTTCTATGCCCAACTTCTCTGTGATTTTGGATACATACTCTCCGTTTACCTGAAAAATTCCCCGGGTTACTGCCCCGTTTTCAGGAATTGCATCTTCAAGTTTGTAGCCAATTGATGCTGATTCCTGGCTGGATTGCAAGTGGTTAAGTAGGATAGCGAATGTATTTTCGCCGTAGATATCATCTCCATTGCATACTATAAACGGGCAATCTAGAAATGGTTTTGCTGAAACCAGCGCATCTGTTGTTCCCCAGGGCTTGTCCCGCTCTGGACCATATTTTTGGAGAGCATAATAAACCGGAATTCCCTGATAGTTTGAGCCAAACATCTCCTTAAACGGGGCTTCTGTTTTATTGCCCACTACGAATATTATTTTTGAGAATGGGGATTTCAGCGCTTGTTTTAAAGAGTATTCTATAAGTGTTTCTTTTTCTGTAACTTTTGCAAATTGCTTTATCCTGCCTCCAAATCTTGAAGAAATTCCAGCCACCATTAATACTAACGCTACTTTCTTCATTAGGGTTTTATTAATTTAAAGTTTATAATTATTTGGATGATTAGAGAACTTTATGTGACAGGAAGATTGAGAGATTAACCAGCGAAGGCATTCTTGGATATTTTTTAATTTTAAGTGAGCAATATAAGAATCAGCTCTATTAAGTTCAATAAGACAACGAGTTAATCTTTCTGTTAGATTCATTTTAATTATTAAATTTAGGGGTTTATATTTTTTGTTAATCACGCCCGGACCAGGAATTGAACCTAGATATCCTTGCGGACACTGCTTTCGAGGCAGTTGCACCAACCGTTATGCGCTCCGGGCTAGACTGAGATTTTACAGAAATACAGAATATTAAAACTTAATTGATTATAATCAATCCATTCTCAAGCAGAGCTCTTCTATTGCTTCGGGATCTATTGGCTTAAACTGGTATGGATTAAGATTGGTTGAGCGAAAGGTTGCAAGAACTATATTTTTTCCATTTTGAGAGCCCCATAAAAGATGGATTCTTTGGATATCATAATCACCGCGATCTTCTCTGTATGCTCCTTCTATGACTATTTTGTCTCCTCTCTCTATTGGGAGTCTTCTGGGGGTGGGAATATAAACTTGGGCTTCTGCCTGAACTCTTTCCCGAAGAGCCATAGTGCCTCCTATGTTATCATCTGGATTGCGAAAGATAACAGTTACTAGTCTTATGGGTATTTCTTGCCGGAACTCTTTTTCAAGAAAAGATGTAGCGTGATTGACTTCTGCGAGCATAACAAGATCTGCCATTAGTCTGTTTGGGGATTTGAGTTTATAATTATTTATATTATAAGAAATATATTTTACTGGACATAGCCTTTTTCCTGGGGAGGAGATAATCTTGGCATTGGAACGTGCATAGGGAGGTTAAATTCATCTTCCAGTTGGAGTGATTTAAGATTGCATTTTGCGAGAATTGTATTAAACAGGGGAAGCCTGACTTCGTCTGAGATTTTCTTAGTTTTCCATTTTTTGAGCACGTCTTTTTGAGTTTCTTTATCAACTATTGCAAGTATTGAGCCTTCAAAAAGAATTATGGCTATATCTGGAGAGTAGTCTATTTTAAACTCGAATTCAAATTTGAGCACGTCTTTATCTTTGATTAAATCGACTTTTTCCTGAGAAATGTTTTTAAGATTGATATTTGATTTTATTTCCATCTTTCCAGATGGGTTTTTTTTCCGTTCGCTAGAGATTTTAGTAAAATTAAATCCTATAATTTGCATTTTAAAAATTGTTAAATTACATCTTCTTCACTTACAACAACAAAATCGCCTATTGCAATTATTGAGTTGTAGGGAATAAGTATTTCATTTTCTTTTGTTCGCTCCAGGTTAAGGTTTTTTGTGTAGGGAGTTGGGTCTTTTACTACTATTTGTATTAACTCGCCTGTTCGTGTTTCAAATGTGATATCGTGAACTATTCCCAAGCGCTTGCCCTCTTTTGTAACTGTTAGTTTGCCTATAATCTCACCAAAAGGTCTTTTATCCATTGCCATATGAACTTGAGAGATAATTTCTTTATAAACTTTTCTGTATTTTTGGAGTTTATAATTTGGAAGGTTCACTACTATTTTAGAGGTATATTTTAGATATTAATGTTTTTGAGAGGGTTGGATTAAGTTAGTTGGTTTTATGATTAAAGCGAACCTTTGATTAGTTTTTAGATGAATTATAAAGGAATTGCTGGGTTTAGACTGACCCTATGATTGCGCATGGAGAAGATTTATAAAGGATTTGTGTTGTGTTGTTGTTGTTGTTTGTTTTATAAATATTTATATATTATATTATATATATTATATTATACAATAGAAAATTTTAATTAATTTATTAATTTATTTCCACAGGAAATTAAAATGTATTTTTCTTTGTTGTTTCGAGATTTTTTGTTAATAAACTAGCTTTATTTCGAGGGGAGTATACTCTTGTTTTTAGTCTCCATAGGAAATGGTGGTGTGACTACTTTTGAGTTTTTTAAGAATAAAAAATGTGTGATGAAAAATATAAAAGTTTAAAAACAAGAAGAAGTTATGGATTTTAGGAGTTATGAAAAAGAGGAAATATGCCACAACTTGATGATATTTTTAATGCATTCTCGGAGAATAAGATATTCGAGGATAAGTTTGTTTTGCAGGCTAACTTTATTCCAGAGAACATCTCTCATAGAGACAAGCAGATAGAGCAGATTGCATCAATACTTGCGCCTACTCTTAGGGGCGAAAGAACAAGCAACTTATTTGTTTATGGACAAACCGGAACTGGAAAAACATTGAGTGTGCAGTTTGTCAGGGATGAACTATTAAAACGAGCAAAGAATTCTGATGTTAAATTGAGAATAGAGTATTTGAATTGCAAGCTTAAGCAGGTTGCTGATACTGAGTATCGGATTCTTGCTGAGATGATTAAGAAGTTGGGGGGGGAGGTTCCTTCTACTGGATTGCCTACTCAACAGGTTTATAACAGGTTTATAGAATTAATTGAACAGGAGAAGCAGATAATTGTTTTAGTACTTGATGAGATAGACCAGGCTGTGAAGAAGATATCTGATAATTTTCTATATAACCTCACTAGACTTAATACAGAGCTTAATAATGCTCAGATTTGTGTTGTGGGCATAAGCAATGATTTAAATTTTCTTGAATCTTTAGACCCGAGAGTTAGAAGTTCGCTTGGTGAGGAGGAGTTGATATTTGCACCGTATAATGCTTTGCAGCTTCAGGAGATTTTGAGCAAGAGATCATGCAGGGCATTTAAGAAGAATGTGGTGGAAGATGGAGTTATTTCAAAATGTGCTGCTTATGCTGCTAGGGAGCATGGTGATGCAAGAAGAGCACTGGACTTATTAAGAGTGGCTGGTGAGTTAGCTGAGAGGGATGGAAAAGAAAAGGTTTCTTTGTGTCATGTTGATTTAGCTAATGATAAGATGGACAGGGACAAGATTCTTGATTTGATGCACTCTGCTCCTAAACAGCTGCAATTGGTTTTATTTTCTATAATCTCTTTAACTGAGAGCAAGAAGCTTGACAAAATTTTTACAGGGGATATTTATAATTTCTATCAGCAATTATGCCAGAAGTCCAGGACAGAGATACTTACTCAGAGGAGGGTGGGGGATTTAATTGCTGAGTCAGACATGCTTGGGTTAATTAATGCGCGGGTTATCAGCAAGGGGAGGCACGGAAGAACTAGGGAGATTGTGCTTTCTATTCCTGCTGCTATTTTAGAGAAGGCAAAGGGTATATTGAGAGATAGCCTGAATTTGTAGCAGTGTAATTCAAGAGTTGTTATTGGAATATTCTGAAAAAATCAGAATATTCTGAGAGTTGTATGGCGGAACAATAATCTATAAATAGTGAGGGTTTTGTAGGGGTTTTGTAGAAATTATTAAAAGAGAAAATGAAAACTGAAATCTTAAAATTTTGCATTTCGAGGGGAATCTTGCTAGATAAAGAGGTTGGAGAGGTTCTTTCAGAATTTAGCGAGGATACTGCCAAAGAGATTATAGAAAAAGTGATATTCTTGAAGGGGAAGATACTTAACAAAAATTTTGTCTGTGAGAATGTTCATAATCTTCGGGGGATTATGCCTGAGAGTGGTTTTGAGAGGCTGTGTATAAATCTTGGTGTAAGTATTGAGATTTCCAGAGAGATAAAACCTAAAATAGGAGAGGTTGTGGAAGAAGGAGTTAGTAAGAGAAATGTGAAGGTTTTATACAGTTCTTCTAATCTCACTAAGAAGATTAAGGTGCAGGATTTTACAAAATACTTTAGGGCGCGGTATTCTGAATTGAGAAAGGTGCTGCAGGAGAGGCCAGAACTTGAGAATTTAACTTCGATAAACAAGATAAGCAGCCAGAAGCAGGGGTTTAGTATTATTGGAATTGTTTACAGCAAGAGGATGACTAAAAATAAGAATCTGATGCTAGAGCTAGAAGATTTGACTGGGAAGATTTCTGTTCTTATCAATCAGAATAAGGATGATGTTTATGCTATGGCTCGGGACGTTATGCCTGACTCTGTTATTGGGGTAAGGGGGTCTGGAACCCGTGAGATGTTTTTTGTTAATGAGATTATATTTCCAGAAGCGATTATTTGGGAGAAGAATCACTTAGATTCTGAAGAATTTGCTGCGTTTACTTCTGACACTCATGTTGGGAGCAAGATGTTCCTTGAAAAGAATTTTTTGAAATTTATTGAGTGGATTAATGGGAATCTTGGAGATAGCAGGCAGAGAGAGGAGGCATTGAAGGTAAAGTATCTTTTTATTACAGGAGATACTATTGATGGGATTGGGGTATATCCTAATCAGGACTTGCTTTTATCTATTAAAGATATTGTTGGGCAGTATAAAAAGCTGGCTGAGTATCTTTCGAGGATTAGAAATGATGTTACAATAATCATGTGCCCGGGGCAACACGATGCTGTGCGTGTTGCTGAACCACAGCCTGTTTTGGGAAAGGAGTTTGCGTGGCCTTTGCACGAACTTGACAATATTATACTTGTGAGCAATCCTTCGCTTGTAGAAATTATGAATAAAAACCAGAGGGGAATCAAGATTTTAATGTATCACGGGGCGAGCATGATTCACATTATCAATGAGGTTGACTCGCTTAGAACTATCAAGGCACATGACACTCCGAGTAAAGTTGTTAGAGTTATGCTAAAGAACAGGCATCTATGCCCGATTCACTCTGCTGTAACTTACATTCCTAATGAGAAGAGAGATGAGCTTGCAATAGTTGACATCCCAGATATAATTACTACTGGGGATTTGCATAAACCTGATGTGGATATATACAATAATATTCTTATTATTTGCTCCAGCTGCTGGCAGAGCACGACGCCGTTTGAAGAAAAATTGGGGAATCATCCTGATCCTTGCAAAGTTCCTATTGTGAATTTAAGAACAAGGGCTGTTAAGATTATTGATTTTTCTGAAGAAAAGGAAATTGAGGAGACTAAGACTTGCGAGGAAAAAGCTGAAACTGGGGAAATGATTTGTGAGGTGGAAAAATGAAAATTGGGGTTGATATAGACAATACTTTAGTTGCTTTGCAAGAAGGTTTTTGCAAATTTTATAAACTGAAATATAATGGTTATTTAAGTGTTGATGATTGTGAAAAATACTGGTTGAGTGAGGTTCTTAATATCCCTAAAGAAAAGGAGTATCCTCTCTGGAAAGAGTATCATGATTCTGATTTGTTTGATGAAATTGATTTTATGGATGGTGCTAAGGAAGTGATTAATACTCTCAAGCAAAAGAATAAAATAATTTTCATAACCTCTAGACATTTAGAGTGGAAGCAAAAAACACTTGACTTTATTAAAAAACACTTTCCAGCTGATAATTTTCAAATTATTTTTTCAGGAGATGTTTATGGGGGGAAGTGTAAGGAAGAGATTTGCAGAGAACTAGACATTCCAGTTATTATTGAGGACCATCATGAAAAGAGTATAGACTATGCTAATGCTG
>JAHIEM010000021.1 GCA_018901625.1 Nanobdellota archaeon | reverse complement strand
TATGACGAAAAAGTTTGACACTTTAATTCCATTTAATGCAGGAACCTTAATCAAAGAAGAAAAGATAAAAAATTGGATAGACAAGGATTATCAAAAATTAACAAGTATATTTGAAAGAATAAAAAATAGGCAAGAATTTGGAATTCAGATTTTTTACAATACAAAAATTGAAAAACAAAAATTAAAAGGAAAAGTTAAAGACTATGTAGATAAACAAAAAAAATTAAGAAAAGAGCTAATGTCAAAACTAACCAAGTATAAGGAAGATTTCTATAATCAAATTGTTAAAATAGTTGATGAAACGAAAAATGTAGAAAGCAGTACATCTTTAGTTGATAAACAAAATCTTTTGAATTTAATATGCCTTGTAGATAAAAATAAAATTGAAAAACTTAAAAACTATCTTAAAAAAATAAACAACATGAAAGGTTTTTCTGTTAATTTTAATGGTCCTTGGGCGCCTTATTCTTTTGTTAATTAGGCTTATTCACCAAAACGCTTTTCCCTTCTCGAATATTCCCATAATATCAACTTTAAATCATTAAGATTAAAATCAGGCCAATACTTTTCAATGAAGAAAATTTCTGAGTAGGCAGTTTGCCAAATCATAAAATCACTCATTCTTTTCTCTCCTGTCCTTATAACCAAATCAGGATCTGGCCCCCCATGTGTAAATAAATATTTTTCAAATAATTCTTTAGAGATTTTCTTTGATTTAAGTTTACCTTTTTTCTTGTCACTAATAATATTTTCTATTGCTCTAATTATTTCATATCTTCCACCATAAGGCATTAAAAAATTTAAAGTTCTCTTATTATATTTTTTAGTTTTTCTTGTTACATAATCTGCAGCTTTTTTAACATCTTTTGGCAAGCTTTTTAAGTCACCTAAGACTTTTACTTTTACCTGATTATTATGTATTCTTTCATCTTCTGCTAACCTATTTAACTCATTTTTGAGTATAGTTACTATATACTTAACTTCTTTCTTTGACCTTTTCTTTAGATTATCCATAGATAAGGCATAAAAACTAATCATAGGTATATTATATTTTAAACACCAATCCAAGAATTTTTCTATTACTTTTGCTCCTGCATCATGCCCTTCCCATGGCTTTAAGCCTTTCTGCCTTGCCCATCTTCTGTTTCCGTCGGGGACAACCGCTATATGCCTTGGAAGTTTATAGGAATTTAAAGAAGGATTACCCCTTTTTTCTCTAATATGAACAGGAATACGAGTTTTCATAATACCCCTTTTTAATTATTGTTTCTTCTCAATACCACTAAGCAAAGCGCTTGAAAATAATGGTCTGGAGCGCTTAAACATCTTTACAACCCCTTTTCTAAAAATAATATTGTTATAAATAATATTCATATTGCCAAGTTCAGGTGGGTTTTTAACTAATTCTAAAAAATATTCTTTATGTATGCCAATTGCCATGTCAGTATAAAGCTTATCAGTAATAAACTTTAATTTTCTATTTTGCACAGCTATTATAAAACTTACTTCTGGTGTTCCTACTAAATCAACACGTAAGGTCATATTGCCAAAACTTTTTGCTAAATCCCTAACTATCTTTTCCTTGCTCACACTATTAAACAATTTTTGTGCTTTTTCTAGTAATGCTTTCTCGCTTAGGCTCCTTTTTTCCCTACCACCACGCTTTTTCCTATCATGAATTGTTTTGTATTTATTCATCTTTATTAAATTATGAAAGATTTTGTTTATATACTTTTCTAATATAGCTTTTTAATACTTTCTTTAATATCGAAAACTGATAAGAAACAGGTTTTACTTTCTAATTTCTATTGCTTTCTGTTTAATCATGTTCCTTAGTTCTGCAATAGAATCGCTTAACTTACTGATATCTACTGGATTAGGGGATAAGCTTAACAAGTTAGTTTCGATTTTTAACTTTTCTATGTCTAATTTTATTATTTTAATCCAGTTGTCTAATGCTTCTTGTTTTTCCTTACTTAGTCTTCTTGCCTTTATTTTTACTTTTTTAGCTTTTTTCTCTTCTTTTTTAATCCTTCTTTTCTTTTTTGGTTTTTTTGGCTTTACAATTATCTTCTGCTTTAGTTCTTCTTCAAGTTCTTTTATCTCTTTCTTATCCTCTTCTAGTTCCTTTTTAATTAATCTTGGTTTCTCTTCTTTTGGCTTTGATAAAGGTTTTTGTTCTTTCTTCTTTTCTTTCTTTTTTGATTTAATTTTTTTAACTTTGACTTTCTTTTCTTTCTTTCGAATCGAAGATTCGTAAGAGTTAGAAATCTTCGATTTCAAACTTTCAGGAAATTTAAGAAATTTAGCTGTGCCTAATCTAATCTCTACTGCTTTTTTTTCTTCTAATTCTTTAATAATATCAAGAATTTCTTGCCTCTTTATACCTAATTGGCTTGCTAATCTAAATGTATTGGTTTTACCCTCTTTTTCTAAGTATTGAAGTACCTGCCAGGAATGTTTAAATTTAACCACCTTCTTTTTTATTTTAAAACAAAGTTATAATCAATCTAGCTCTTTAATTTCTATACCTTTAGCTAACTTATCTTTAACTTTATGATGTGCCCCAATAAACAAAAATCCTGTTTCATCTTCTTTTAATGTTTCATCTATTCTTTTTGCTATAAACTCATCCCTCTTTTTTATTAATTCATCCTTTGCTTTTTCATATTCTTTTAATGCAACATCCTTTTTCTCATTTTCTGCGCTGGTAAATTCTTTTACATAATCATACTCTTTTAATAATAACTCTTTGCTTTCAGTCTCTTCTATTTTTGCACCTTTTTC
>JAHIEM010000148.1 GCA_018901625.1 Nanobdellota archaeon | reverse complement strand
CTACCTTCTTTGTTATCTTCATACTATAACTATAATACCTACATTTATATACTTTTCTATTCCCTTTTCTCTCCAATTCATCCATAACCTAATTGCGATTCAGGATATGGACTTCTTGGAAACGAGGTTAAAAGAATTATTTCTGCAAAGCCATTCTATGAACCTGCGGCTTTTCTTTATTAGCAACATGCTTCATCTCTTTATGCTCCTGCTCCTGGCTTTTTAACCCTGCTTCAACACTTGATTTTTTCTTCTCTTCCTCATCATTCTTCTCACTCTCAGTTTTCTCTTCTTTCTTCTCTTCTTTCTTTTTCTCTTCTTTCTTCCCAACTTTCTCACTAAGCCTCTTTTCTCTCTCAATATCCCACTTTACTTTTTCAGGAATATCAACTAACTCAACTCTGACTATCCCAGACTCAAACTTTCTAGCCTTTACTTTAACTTTTGCAAGAGGCTTTCTTATTCCCCTGTGCCACATCTCTAGATTTAAGTATTTATCAATCTTAATCTTTTTAGTATCTCTTCCCTCTGTCTTCATATGCTTGGCTAGAAACTCTTTCAAAGCTTTGATTGCCTTCGGAGTTCTCTTATACTGGGGAGTGTTCATAAATTTCCTTCTAAGCGGGACAACATACTCCCTTTCCAAAATCATCTTGTCTTCTTGTTTTTTCTCTGCCATCTTATTTCACAATTAATTTTAATGAATATCCTAGACTTTCCAGTTTTGACACAACTAAATCAATTCCATCTCTGCATCCGATTGTCAGAAAAGAAGGATTTCTCCTTACTGCTACAATAGAGGTATTATAAAATCTGCCTCCAAATGAAGCTACCTCAATTCCCCCAGTAGGACTGTCAAACTTAAGATCATAAATTTCGACCTCATCAACCAACTCTCTTTTAACTCTCCTCATGCTTAATCTTCTATTTCCTCTTACTCTATATGATTCAATCATCTTTTTATCCTATAAACTGCTTGCGGATTCTTCTAGGTTTAATTTTCAGCTTAGTCTGTCTCCAATTTCTCTTTAATCTAGTCATCTTTGATGGGTGAACTCTCTTCCCCTTCCCATACTTCTTCAAAACACACCAAACTGGAGCCCACTTAACTCTTCTGCCATGCACAGCAAGTTTTACTTTTTTCTGATTTGCCTGTTTAATCTTTGTCATTTTATACTCTTCTTGCTAGCCCTCCTTCTTGTTCAATTTCTTCCCAAACTTCCTGTCTGTGTATAACATACTCTTGAGGAGCAGTTATTCCCACAGATACATTCGCTGCCCTTATGCTCACTACCTTTATTTCCACCATCTGATAACTTCCATCTCCTTGCGGGATTCCAATATAAATTAATTCACCTTCCCTCCTAGATAACACTAACATTTTATTTCACAGCCTCCAGAAATTTAACTCCCTTGCTAGTAAGTTTTCTTCCTTTCTTCTTTCCCTCTGCTTTCTCAACTAATCCCGCTTTTTCAGATTGCTGTAAAATCAATCTTATAATCTTCCCACTTGCCTTTCTGAACTCTTCAGGGCGCACTCCTCGTTTCTTCCTTCCACCATATCTTGTTCTTAATCTAGAAACTCCAACTATCCCATTAACATAAATTTGTCTCAGAATACTTGCTGCTCTCCTGTGCCACCAATTCTCCTGAGGAGGCCTGACTCTGGATACAGATGTCTTTACAAAAGCAGCCCACTCTGGAATCTGAAATTCCTCAAGACCAGACAGAGCCTCAGCTAGCTTAATATTATACTCTCCTGGTTCTAAGTCATATATCCCCATGTTTGAAATAGCCATTCCTCGCGGAATTAGAACAGTCAAAGACCGTCAAGCTTGTTATTATCTTACTTTAGAGGTTTATAAAGCTTTCCGAAATGTTATTTTAAAAAACTATCGTTTTTCGCGTCTCCACTTTCTAAAAACTAGTGTAAACCCAATAATTCTGCAGGTATACTTTTTCCCGAGTTTTTCCAGTATCTCTTCGCTTATTTTCCTCACTTTTTCTTTGTCATGCCCAGCTGATTTCAAAACATGAACTTTAACTATCTCGTGAGTCTTGAAAGCATTTTCCAACCAAACTAGTGTTCCCCCTATAACTCCATTCTTGCCTATCTGCATCTCAATCTGCGCCATCTTTAATGCTCTCCTCAAAATTTATAATTTCACTCTTCTTAACATTTATCTTTCTTGCTTTTTTTACTCCAAAAGTTCCTGTTTTCATTAATTTTGTCTTAAAAATCTCTTCTCCATTAAACCAGTGAACAACAACCTCTCTCTTAACTTTATCTTTTTTCCATGCTTGAGAATAAGCAGAGCAAAAAACAGCAGCCTCTCTCAAATCCTTCTTGCTAATCTCTTTTCTGCCTGCCTTAATGTTCACAAAAGGCGAGCCAGGCTTTTCAGTATGTAAAACTATCTCTTCCCTGCCAACCTGTCTAATCAGCTCCTCATTATTTTCAGCACTCTTGCCGGCAAGAGCAGTCTTCCCGGACTTCAATACTAATTTTCTAAATGTCATAAAAATAAGAACAAAAATGACATTTTAAACTTAATGATAAACTATTTAAGTTAGATTTCCCAATTATTCTTATGCCCGCTCCAAAAGGATGGTTTGATAAATTTAGCGCAACAGAGAAGGTAAAAATTCTTCCTCATAATCCTAAGATTCATGAAATTGCCGAAGAGTTCATAAAATCTCTTCATAAACTGATTGGTAAGAAAATAGAGATAGAAAGAAGAGGCGCAAGCACACTTGGAATCTCGGGGAAAGGCGAGATAGACCTCTATGTAAGGGTATTTCCAGAACAATTTTCAAGATGCCTTAGATTGCTAAAAGAAAGATTTGGAGAGCCTCAGGGAGTGGAATCTGGAAGAAGGGCAAGGTTTAATTATTTCGAGAGAGGAATTGAAATAGAAATAATTCTTATACACAAAGACCATCCAGATGAAATTGAAGGCAGGAAATTCTTCAATTATTTAAAAATGCATCCTAAAGCTCTGAAAGAATATGAAAGAGTCAAGAAAAAATATGCTCAAATTTCAGAACGAGAATACTATCTCCAAAAAGCCAAATTTATAGCAGAGATAATTAAATTAGCAGATAAGAACTAATTATTTTTTCCAGAAACCTATCTCATCCAGAGCTTCAATGCATGTTTAAGCTCAGGATACTTTTCAGAATACTTTTCTAGTGAGATTCCAGCAATCGCAGCATCTATAGCTTGCCTGGCTGCAATTGCTCCACTGCTAGTTCCCTGAGGATGCCCGTGTATGCCTCCCCCTAACTGAATTGATATATCTTTTCCAAAATGCCTTACAAGGAAGGGAATATGCCCCGGGTGTAAACCTCCTGAACAAACTCCAAGAGTTGGTTTTATTCTCCCCCAATCCTGCTTTAATCTTAACTGAGTTTCTTTCACTTTTTCATTCTCAATCTCTTCCTCAATCTCTCTTATTTCTTCTGCGCTTCCCTCTAACTTCCCAATTCCAGTCCCAATATGTAAGCTATCAACTCCAATTAATCTTGAAAAATCAGCAAGAGTCATCATTGAAATTCCATGTTTCTTATTTCTAGTCATTGCAGCGTGCATTGCCCTGTGCCCGTGTATTCCAAGTTTCAAATTAGCTTGCCTCAATGTTTGCAATGCTGCAAACCCTGCAGTTAGAACATCAACCATGCAGAACTTTGCCCCCATTTTCTTTACAAGTTCTGCTCTCTTAATCATCTCATTGGTCTCAGCAGTTACATTAACTAGATAGGCTTTCTTCTCTCCTGTTTCCTGTTCAGCTCTATCTTTTGCTTCCAAAGTTAAAGCTAACCTTCTTTCAAATAAATTAAATGTTTGTGACGATAAATTCTCATCATCCTTCACGAAGTCACACCCTCCGAGCCACGCCTCATAAGCACAGTGAGCATGGTCTCTAGAATTCAGCCCTAACTTTGGCTTTACTATTGTGCCTAAAAAAGGCCTGTCATAAACCTGCAGCTCTTTTCTAATTCCAGAGATTCCCAAACCCGGCCCCATAAAACCTTTTAATATGCTCTTTGGAAAACTAACATCTTCTAATCTCAGATTTTTCACAGCTTTCATCCCAAATATATTTCCAGCAATGCTCGAAAGAATATTCGGAGCATTCCCATGTTCAAATAGCTGAGAAGGGTAAGCAATTTTTACAAGGTTTCCTTCAATAGAAAATATCTTTGCAGCCAGATGTCTCATATAGCTCTTTCCAGGCACGCTTGTCCAAGTTCCAATCGAACTTTCTAGAGCAACATGTTCTGCAGCTTTTTTTAGAGTTATTCCAGCAGCAGGCTCGATTCTAAACAAGCAGATAATATCATCTTTCGGATGATAGCTTAATTTCAAATATTCATATTCTACTTCAGATTCATAATTCTTTTTACTAATCTTTCTCTTCACTCTCTTTTTCATTTTCCGTGATTCTTTGCGCAATTAACCTTTATGCTATTTATTTCTTTGATTGTTAATTCCTTTTTTCCAATCTTCTCAATCTCTTCTTAATCCCAATAACCTCCTCATACTCTTCAATATCAAATATCCATTCCAAGATATACAAACCAGTAGAAACAAGAATAAAAGTTAAAATAAATCCTTCTAAAGTTAATCTTTGTATCTGGCTAAAATCCAAATCAAAATATAACCCATGAATAATCAAGAGCGCAGATGCAACTAGGGAAAAAATAAGTGTTGCTAATATCTTTTTTTTAAATATTTTTTTCATTTTCCGTGATTCTTTACGCAATTTGTTTTTAAACTATTAATCTCACTGATAGTTGCATATTTAAATTGTTTTAATTCTCTAACATCTTCTGCAACTGATTCCAATTTATGCATTTGCCATCCAGCAAGGTAAACTGCTCCATAAATTGGCGCATATTCTAATAAAAGAGAAGTATTAATTACTCCCAGAGTTTTCAGTATAAGCCATAATAAAATTAATGCTAACACAATCCATGCAAGAACATCCCATATGCTTATCCCTCTTTTGTTCATGGAAGAACCAAGACATCTAGATTTATAAACTATCTCGCTCCTAACTTTTTTAAACAAGCAGGCAAACTTTTATCTTTCTTGATGATACTTCACACACTCGCAAATTAAAATCATTTTACTATTTCTTTATCTTAATTAATTAAATGATTTTAATTTCAGCAAACTCCGTGATACTCACACGAGAATTCTTGGCACGGGCAATCCTGCTGGTTTTCAAACTTATTCACACATTCTTTTCATTACCAATAAATTATCCCTATAACATTTATTATCAAAAATACGCTAAAAGTCAGAGCCACCCCGTAATGCTTGTTTTTCAATCCAAAATAAACCCAAATAACATTTGCAACACTCCAAATATAAAAGCCTTCCTTAATCAAAAATGCATTTAACAGAGCCCCGATAATGCTTAAGATTGTTGCAGTCCACTCATAATAATGATTTTTCATTTCCCCCTCTTTAACCTATATCCCTCTCCAGCATCATCAACAATCCACCCCTTATTTCTCAATTCATCTCTTAACAAATCACTTTTCTTGAAATCTTTCTTCTTCCTGGCTAGTTCTCTCTCATCAGCTATTTTTTTTATCTCACTGGGAATCTCAACCTCTTCTCTTTCAAGTAATTTTAATCCAAAAACACTATCCATCTTCTCAATTGTGGCAAGTTTTCCTTCAGCTTTCTCATCTCTAACAAGTTTCCATAAAACCCCAAGTGCCTTGGGCATATTCAAATCATTATCAATTGCTTTTTGAAATTCAGAGAGATACTTCTTATTTTCTTTTTTGTCATATTTTAATTCAGAAACTATATTCTTCAACCTCTCGTAAGAATTCTGCGCGTTTTTCAAATTATCAAGTGTAAAATCTAACTGAGTTCTGTAGTGTGCAGTCAGGCAGAAATATCTATAATCCATGGGCTTAAATCCAAGCTCTTCTAATTCAGAGATTGTGTATAATCCCCCCTTGCTTTTTGAAACCTTCTCTCCCTTAAATGTAAGAAAAGCTCCGTGCATCCAATAATTCACAAACTTCTTCCCAGTTGCAGCTTCAGATTGAGCAATCTCATTAGTATGATGTATCGGAATATGGTCTATTCCCCCAGTATGAATATCTATCGAGCTTCCTAAGTACTTCATAGACATTGCAGAACATTCTATATGCCATCCAGGAAAGCCCATTTTTCCAAAAGCCTCCCACTCCTGCTGCCTTTTTTCTCCCTCTGAGAACTTCCATAATGCAAAATCAGTCTTATTCTTTTTATCGCGCATCTCTGTTCTCGCCCCAGCCTCTAAACCCTCTTGTTTCAATCTTGCTAACTTTCCATAATTTTTTAATTTAGAAGTATCAAAATAAATCCCATCTTCAGTCTCATAAGTATATCCTTTCTCAATTAATTTTTTTATCAACGCAACCTGTTCTTTAATATGTTCTGTAGCCTTGCACCATACATTCGGCTCAGAGATATTTAACTTTCCAAAATCTTCTCTGAACACAGTCCAGTAGTGATTAGCAATTTCCTCAGCACTCTTCCCTTCTTTCTTTGCAGCTTTCTCCATCTTATCCTCGCCTTCATCAGCATCAGAGGTTAGATGCCCCACATCAGTAACATTCATCACGTGCTTGACTTTGAATCCATCAAAAATCAGAACACGTTTCAAGACATCAGAAAAAATGTAAGTCCTTAGATTGCCGATATGCTGATACCAGTAAACAGTTGGCCCGCAAGAGTAAATTCCAACATCTCCCTTATTTATCGGCTTGAATGTTTCTTTTTTCCTACTCAGAGTGTTAAATAGTTTCAGCATAATCTAGATAGAATCTTACTATTTATAAACAATTTGATTAAAATAAAGAATGAGAATCCCCGCCATATTTCTAACAATTAATTATATACTAATCAAAATGAGCAGTTAAATCTACAATTACTTACTCAGCATTCTCTTTTTGCAAGGTAATTAAATCAGCACATTGTAGCCCTAATTAAACCCTGCCTAGAAATTCTGAAATCTAGAGTCTGAGTGTAAATCACTCTTCCCTCTTTTGTCGCCCTCACATCAACAAATATCCCTGTCTCAGGAGCATCTTTGGGAACATTCAATCTTAATATTTTCTTCACAGTCTCGTCATCAGGAGACACCGGACTAGGTCCAAAATAATCAGGACCACTCTTCCACTTGTTAACCTCGCTAGAAGATAAAACATTCTTGTCTGCGACTGCTATTCCAGTAACCTCTATCTTATACTTAGAATTTGAATCAGTGCTTCTTATTCCACAGGTTACAATATTCACCTGTCCAGGCATCATTACAACAGCATCCCCGCTTCCCCCGATACAGTTTATCTCTCCACCAGTAGCTTCAAATAACTTGTTCACTTCATTCTGAGCAGCATCACTTGTATCAGAAGTTAGCCTGATTGCGCCGCACATAATGCTTCTTACTAAAACTATTCCAAGAATTAACATCGTCAGAGCAATAACTATAATAACAATTGTCCCGATTGATAGTTCTATTGCCCCAGTCTTACTACTTAACCTCCTCATCTTCTTTTTTTCATTAAAGTTTTATCTGCCTCTTTTGATTTCTTAGCGCTTAAAACCTGTGCCAAGTAACCTATTAAGCAGACAATTGCAGCCGCAATAATAATTGTCAAGTCATGATACCAAACACCGACTATCAAAACTACCACTGCAAGTAACTGAAATGCCTTATTCAAAGGAGTTTTATTACACATACAAATATTCATTTTTACCTCTTTATAATCTTATTATCTATTTGCGGTTTATAAACCTTTTTGATGATAGATTATAACTGATAAGACATCAACCAGAATTCTTATTAAGTAGAAATTTCAAAAATAAATTATACAGATAATAATTAAATAAAAAAATGGGAATGGAGGGAATCGAACCCTCTACCCTTCGGTCTTCAGCCGAATGCTCTCCCAATGAGCTACACTTATGGTCTCTATTCAAAGAGAATCCCACGGAACCCATGGAAACATCCCCAATTTACCTAAGAATTACAGCTTTTAAGCTTTGTTGTTTACATTAATCAAATCTTAAATATTTTAATTAAACAATTAATAACCTGCGTGTCGTTACATTAATTTTTCCAACAAGCAAAATAAAAAAGCGAGTCAGAAATAGGCCACATTCTGTTGATCTTCGTTCCAGTTAAGGACGAACAGTTCATGCTGACATTAGACTATGCCTCATTAAAGAGTTGTACCAGCAAAGGCATCCGTTTCATCAAATCTCTTGTTTCAAAGTTCATCTCACGATTCATAACTCAACAAGAGCTGTGTCGTTTCTGTTATGGAGCTCTGCCTCACGACAGGAAAACTTTCGTTTTCTTACTTTTAATTGGTATGCGGACCTTCCTCAGAAATCAAAACTCATTCTCAAAAATTTTCAATTCTTGATGACTGTCAAAATCTTGCGATTTTGAAGTTTCAGTTTTCGCCAATTTAATGGCAGATTCCCGGAGTGCAAGAAAATCTTTGCAGATTTTCAGGCCTTCAATAACTTACGTTCTCGAAGCAGCTATCCAACTCGCTAAAATTCCAGCTTTTATTAGTTTTTAAATCTATTGTCCATTAAATGCATAAACTGCCATAGTTGCAGCCGCGGCTGCTCCAGTAATTAATGCAGCTAGAGTTTTCTTGGTTTTTGAACTTCTCTTTTTAATAATTTCTGGCAACCCTCCAGTTTCTTCTATCCCAAATAGCTCCCGATATCCATCTACAAATCTACCCAAAGGCCACGCAAGCCCTCCAGCGACCACCACCCCTCCCAAAGTCCCCAGAACTATTTTTTTCCAGTCACCTTCTCCAGCGGCCAGATAAACCATGGGCTTTATCCCTAGAACGAAAGCTCCTACGAATAAGACATCATGAATTCCCTTTGCAATCTCCCTGGAACTCTTAGTAATGCCAAACAACTTTTTAGAATAGTCCCTAATTTTTGTTAAACTCGCCAGCCCACCATAGAGCAAGCCAAGATTTATCAAACGAGATTTTATTGAAACCGGATCAGACATTCCGATAACGCAAGTCTCCAATCCCGCGTATAGGGGATTCATGAAAGTTGCAATTGATGTGGCATCAGAAAGATGTCTCTTAACTTCATACCCGAATTTTTCGTTCATCTTCAAATTTATCAGAACTCTTTTTATATCAATTAAAAGCGAGTAGGAGCGATGAGCATAATCAAATAAAAGGAAATATAGATTTGAGGCTATTAGTAGTTGCATGCTGAAATTCTCGTTGTCTTGAATCTTACACATCAACTCTATCAACGCAGTCTTCTTCTGCGGCCTTAATTGTCTCGTTTTGCGGATTGCTTCGAGCTTAGATGCATTCAGCTCTTATCAATACAGTGCGTAGCTGCCCAGCCTCCCCGTGAGAACTGGTATACCAGAGGCACCCGAGTCTAGTTCCTCTCGTACTATAAACTCGTTCCACTCAGACAATAACACACCTAGTAGATATCATACAAACTGTCTCGCGTATATTATTCCAATTTTTCAATTGGTATGGACTATACCTTCATCCTTTCCTTGCGAAAGGAGATCGACGTCTTAGCTCTGATTACTTTAATGTCAGAAATGCTGATTAATTGCATTTCTGAACACCCTCAAAATCTGTTAAGATTTTTTTGGTTATCAGAACTCCAGCAAGTTAATGCTAAGTCTCTACAGGGGTAAAAATTTACTTACAGTTTCATATGTTATTGTTCTCTTCTTTGAATAGTTAATATCTTTAAACTTATCAACTAATCTGTATATTTCTCCAAAATTATCTTTATTCTGCATTTTCTGCAAAATTTCTAATCCCAGTTCAACATGTTTTTTCTTCAGTCTAACATATGGCTGTAGAAGTTTTAATATTTTGAAAACTTCTTTTGAGTCAACAACTGTGTAATCGCTAATTCCTGTCTTTCTATGGCGAATATATCCTACTCCAAATTGGCACTTAAGCCAATCCAAGATTTCAGAATTGTTTGATTTCTGATAAAAAGCTATCGAGCTTCTTATCCTAAACTTTTCTTTTTCCCGGATTATTTGGAAGAATATGCTGCCATCTCCATCTAGGAATCCTGCGATATATGCAAGTGTTGTTGGCTCCATAAATTTCACCTTCCCTCGGTATTACCCTGCTTCATCTGTTTTTATTTCTTTGTCTTAATCAGACAAGGACAAATGAATTTTAGGTTTCACCGATATGAGTCGATTTTATTTTTCGTGCAATCTCTCGCACGCAACGCCGCGCTAAATTATTTTTGCTCTATTAATTCACGCTTCGTTTCTGGTTTTTATTTTGACGTTCTTAACCCAGCTAACGATCCCTTTTAATGCGTGAACTCCGACACCCTTGGCCACTTGTGCATGGCCAGGATAGGAAGAGCCGACAGCGATGTACCAAACCGCACCGTCAATATGGACTATCGGGTGCGACAAGCCTGTTGTCCTTAGAGTATCTTTTCTGTCACAATGGTGGCCCATTAAAAGCCATCCATGGGTCGCTGAGCCCGACTTTCATCTCTGCATT
>JAHIEM010000147.1 GCA_018901625.1 Nanobdellota archaeon | reverse complement strand
TAATCCAAAAGACAAGCAAAATATTAGTTTTGTAAAAACAGGAATTCCTGGTTTTGATGCTCTTTTTAATAATCAAAATGAAGGAATTCCAGCTGGAGCATCTATCTTAGTTGAAGGAGGTCCAGGTTCTGGAAAAACATTATTCTGTTTAACAAGTCTTGCAAATCTTTGTATGCAAGGAAAAAAGGCGCTATACATGAGTTTTGAAGAACCAGAAGAAAGACTTATAGAACACTTAGAAAGTTTTGGATGGCCTGCTAAGGAATGGGTAAAAAAAGGATTATTAAGAATAAAAAGATTTGATGCCTTGGATATTTCGAGGAGCATTGAAGCATTGCTAAGTGCAGCTAAAAAAGAATTATTAATTGAGATTGACCCTGTATTTTTTCCAGAAGATTTTTCACCAAATTTTGTTGCAATTGATTCATTAACTTCAATTGCATCTGCATTTTCAGGAGAAGAAAGCAGATTCAGAGTTTATATGGAGCAGTTATTCAGATACTTGGAGAAAAATAAAATTACAAACTTTTTGATAAGGGAGGTTTCATCTCCCTCGCATATTGGAACAACTTTCAAAGAACAAGGTGAAGCTGTTTCATTTCTTTCAGATGGAATAGTTGTTATTTACAGTGTAATTTATGATTCAGGAGAAAGAAGCTCTGCAATAGAAATTTTAAAAATGCGAGGAGTTAGTTTTAAAAAAAGAATAGTTGAATTTAAAGTTAATTCAAAAGGCGGAGTTGAAATTAATCCTAATAAAATTTTAAGCAGAACTGGAAAAAATAGATTTAGTTTAACTTAATTTTGAAAGACATAAATCTTGGAATCATAACCTATTTATGTCAGAAATTAAAACCTCATTATTTATAATGGGGTCGTAAACTTACTGCTTTTAATTTCTGAGCATCCTAAAAACAAGGGGCTTTACAAACCGCATCTTTCAAGATGCGGTGCCCCATTGTTTTTTTGATTTAATATAACCTGTGTTTCATCACGCATAGATGGAGCAGTCAGAGCTCATCAGACAACTCTCCACTTCCATGAAAAGATTTGTTAAATCTTTTATCAAAGGCATACTTCGCCCTGCTCAGTATCGCTTAACTGCCTAAAGCAGTAAGAAGTGTTTAGTTGCTTTCAGACAACTCTCCACTTCCATGACTTTTCTGATTCTCTCTCTATTTCTTCTATTGTGGCTATGTCTTTCACACTTCTATCCGGGCGTATCCTCTTTACCCGAGGAAATCTGAGAGCAAAACCTGAACTATAACTTGGTGATTTTTGTATGTCCTGATAGCCCACTTCTATCACTATCTCTGGTTTTACACTGACTTCGCGGCCTTTCTCGCTTGTTATGAGGGGTTTTAGCTTTTTAGTCATTTCTTCAAAACTTGCCCCCTCACTTGATTTTTCTTTTAGTCCTGTAGAAACTTTTCCTATTTCTAGCAATTTTCCTTCTTTTCTGCAGGCGACTGTGTATGATGTGAGCCACCCTCCCCTTTTGCCTGTTCCGTATTCTGCTTTTACAATTACAAGGTCTAGTTCATCACTTGCTGGCTTAAGCTTGAGCATATGTCCTACTCTCGCTCCTGGCTTATATGGCGCGTTTAGAGCTTTAATCATCACTCCTTCTTCTCCTTCTTCCAGCGCTTGTTTGTAGAATTTTTCTGCTTGTTTCTCATTATCAGTTATCAGCTGTTTGGCTAGAACTATCTTGTATTTTTCTGGATGAATTATTTTCTCTAGAAGTTTTCTTCTTTCTATAAATGGCTTTTGCAATAAACTCTTGCCTTCATAGTAGAGAATATCAAATACATTTAGCTCTACTGGCAGTTCTTTTCCCATTCTTTCTATGTCATACTTTCTTTTTATTCTCTGCGAGATTTCCTGAAATGGGGTGTATTTCTTTGTTTTTGGATTATACCCTACTGCTTCTGAATCAAGTATGAAACTTGAGCCCTTGATGCTTTTTCTTATGTAACTCACAACTTCTGGGAACTGATTTGTGACTTGTTCCAGCCTTCTTGTGAATATTTTTATCTCATTATCATGCTTATTAATCAGCATTCTGAATCCGTCATATTTGTATTCAAATACTGCTGGTTTTCCTACTCTTTCAAATGCATCTGATATTGATTCTGCTTTTGGGGCAAGCATGACTTTTAGAGGATGCCCTGGAATAAGCTCTACACTTTCAAGTGCTTTTTTACCTCTGCACGCTTTTTCGAAAACTAGCGCAAAATCAGTTGTCTTGTCATAGGCTTCCTGGACTAGATTAAACTCTTCTTTATTCTCTTTGTTTAGACATGCCCAGACAATTGAATCTCTGACAACTCCTTCTCCTACACCTATTCTTAGGTCTTGCAATAGTGTTCTTATGAGATACTTTGCTTCTATGCCTGATGCTGAAGTCAGAAGTTCAGAGATTAGACCCATTTTCTTGTCAACAGTGCCTTTTCCTTCCAAAGTTAGAAGTTTTTTCAAATTTTCAAATACCTTCTCTGTTGTCAGCTCTTTGGAAAATAAACTAGACTGCTTTTTCTTGCTGGCTACCTGCTCTGCAACTCTTCCTAAGTCTCCTATCTTTTTCCAGAGCCTGACTATGTCTTTGTCTGAAACTCCTGTTGCTCTTGATAATGCTTTTATTGCTAGCTGGCTAGAAATTCCTATTTCTCTTGTGTCATAGTCTGGAAGTATTTTTCCTTGAGCTAGGTAAATTATTTCTTTGTTTTTTTCGTTCTTTGTTTTTTTCAAAAAATTTGCCAGAATTTCTGTTTTTTTCAGTCTTGATGGACTTGCTTCTAGCTCTTCATATGTTCTGCATAACTCTAGGTATTTCATTTTTCCTCTTCTTTTGATAATCAAGAAATTGAGGTTTTTATACTTAGCTGAACAATTTTTTAAGGAATCCTTTTAGGGGCATTTGTGGCACACTTCTTTTTATCACTCTAATTGATGTTTGTACTGGGGAACTAAGAATTTCTAAGCCTTTTTCTAGGTGTTTCTTAGCTTGTTCTGGAGACAGGCTTCCATCTAGAAGATGCACTAGGTGCCAGTATGTAGGATTTGCATAATTTTGAAGTGAGTAGTTCTGCCAGTCTTGAGAATTTAGAAAACCAATATTGTGAATGTCTCCTATTTTGTACTTGAGTGTTTCTTGAAGATTATCTCGCCCCGGAATTAGTTCTCTGATAGAGGTTGTCTCTTCTCCTGTTTCAGGATTTACTCTTCTCTCTTCTACCTTGTCTCCTTCTCTTCTAGAAATTGTTACTAAAGTTACTAAATTTGGGATTGGACCGTGGACGTGCTCGCCTCCAAGAATCACTGCATCTATACTTGCCCAGGAAAATTTTGAAGGAGTAGGCCACTCGAAAACATTATCTTCTGCTTTGTAGTGCGGAGCAAACCACCCCATGCATACACTCTCTCTGTAGATATAGAATGCATTTTCAATATATCTTAGTGCTCTTTCAGGATTATTATCAGAAAGAAGTCTTCTTGCAGTAGATATCACTGGCATTGGAATGTTTCGAAAAGAAGCATCAACAGATTCACATACTGGTGTCCTTCCGCCATCCTTGTCAGGCTTACCCCGGGCCAGATTCCCCATTTCTTTTACAGACAATTCTAAAACAGTTTGTGGCATTTTTAATTCAGAAGTATATCTGAGTCAATCAATCCTATTTGCCTCTTCTATTCCACGCTCTTAGACTTGGCCTGACTTTAAGTTCGTGTGATTTAGAAGAGAGACCTCGGGATTTCTTTGCTGATGAAGTCAAGCCTCTAAAAACCCTCCCTCTGTTTGCGGGGTTGCATATCCATGCGAAGTTTTTGTCAGATTGAATCTCTGGTCTTGAGGGGTCAATTAGGATAACCTCGTAAAAATAGTGCATTCCATCTTTTCCAACCTGGTATGAATTTAAGACTTCTAAATTAGTATACTTTTTTGCAACACGGGCTTCAGCAACCCATTGATAGGACATTTTAAGAGTCTTTCTTACTGTTTTTCTTTTTGTTCTTCTTCTCTTGTTTGGAACACTTCTCTTTCTTCCACCCCGAATAATTCTAATTCTCACTACTATTACCCCTTTCTTGTCTTTGTATCCCAGATTTCTGGCTCTGCCGATATCACTAGGTTTCTCGATTTTGACAATACTGTTTCCTGCTCTCCATTCAATTAGCTTGGATTTTAAGTTGTTTCTCAGGCTTTGTTTAATATAACTATAGGCATTCATTTTATTGTGAGAAAGAGGTGGTTTTTAAAGGTTTTGAATTGAGAGTTATCCAACTAATGCGGGATCTATCTTAAGAATTCTGAGAATAAACTCTTTAATCTCTTTAGTTCTATGTGAATTGAGGCTTATGTGTTTTTCTCCTGTTGAAATTTTTATATTAATTGATATACGAGTGATAGAAGAGCTTACTCCTTCCCCTATTGACTTCCTTGGAGATAAAGTTTTTATTTTTACTTATGGAGAAGAACCTTCTTGTTTGTATATAGAAAATCCGGAAATTGCAGAATCATTCAAAAGCTTCTTTGAAACTATGTGGAGAATTGCGAAAAGGTGAATTCAAAAACCTTTATAAATTGATGATTGTTTGGATTTTTGGCTAGATAGTGCCACCCTGGCTTGAAGTCTAAAGCCACTAAAACTATTGTTCGGAGTTCCGCTCGGAGATGCGATAAATATTTCCGCTCGCGAAACTCTTCATGAGCCCGTAGCGCAGCCCGGTTAGCGCACCGCTCTGATAAGGCGGGGGTCCTCAGTTCAAATCTGAGCGGGCTCATTCTTTTTTAAATTTCTCAGATTTGAACCCTCTTATTAACTGAAATTATAAATTAAATTATAAACTAAAAAGAAATCTCCAGCCTTTTAGGCTGGGGTGGCCCCGCCTCAAACCCAGCGAAAGTAATTTATTCTTTGAATGATTATGAAAAGTGAGCTTGTTCTAGCTCACTGAATTTGCGATTCATAGTTAGAACTTTCTCG
>JAHIEM010000146.1 GCA_018901625.1 Nanobdellota archaeon | reverse complement strand
AGATTCGATTCCGTAAGGTTTTTAAATGCAGATTATTAGAGAACTTTACCAGTGTGGAGTGATTCTGCTGGAATTTTATAATGAGACATACACTTAGAAACATTATTGAAGAGATTGCCCAAGAATTAGATGCAGAAAAAGTTGCAGAAGAGTTCGTGCCCCGGGCTTTGATAGATTATGTTCTTGTTTCTATGCCTAGTGATGAATGCGATTCGGGGATTATTATACGAGATGCAGATATTTCAGCAGCTTTTAGTGCTACTAAGAATTTTCCTGATGCCAGGCATTTTATTCAGTACACTCTCAGAAGAGATGAGAATACTGTTCCGAGGGGCGTGAATGTTTATTCTCTTACGCAATTTGAGCCTGTTTTTGATTTTCTGAGAACACACTGTTATCGGTATGTGGAAGGCAGATCTGAAGATGTAAGTGATGAGCGGAGGCAGGTTAGAGTAAGAGCTTATAGAGTTTCTAGACGAGATTAAATCAAAACAGCTTTAATTCTTCTAACACCTGCACCGACTGATTCCTGCTCCTTGATTCTGAACTTGCCGAGTTCAGATAGATTTGAGACATGGGGACCTGCGCAGATTTCTTTTGAAATTGTTTTTTTTGAGTCACAAATAGTGTACACTGAAACTTTCTCTCTGTATTTATCCTCAAAAACTCCTGTAGCTCCTTGTTTCTTGGCTTGTTCTAGACTTAATTCTTCTCTTTTAACTTCAAGTTTCTCGCTTATTGCTCTGTTAACTACCTCTTCAACTTCTCTGACTTCCTTTTCATCCAATTTCCTGTCAAAGTTAAAATCAAATCTTAATCTTTCGGCAGTGATATTGCTTCCTTTTTGTTCAATTGGTTTTTTTAGAACCTGTCTCAGTGCGGCAAGCATTAGATGGGCAATAGTATGGAGTTTTGTTGTTGCTTCTGAGTTGTCTGCCAGCCCTGATTTGAACCTTCCTGCTGATGCTGTTTGGCTCAACTTTCTATGTTCTGATTCTTCTTTTTCGTATCCAAGAATGTCTACTTCCATGTTTTTTTCATTAGCCATCTCCTGAGTCAGCTCGAGCGGGAAGCCGTATGACTGATATAATAAGAATGCATCTTTTCCTGAGATTCTCTTTCCTTTTGCTATGTTTTCGAAGTATCTCAGTCCCGAGGCTATGCACTGTCTGAACCTGTTTTCTTCTTTTTCTATCTCCTCCAGGATAAATCTCTCATTTTCTTTAAGAATAGTGTAATCTGGATATAGTTTTGTCGCTGTTTCTGCGAGAGCTTTTGTGAAATCATTCTGAATTCCAAGAACTCTGGCATATCTTACTGCTCTTCTGATTAATCTTCTTAAAACATATCCGCGCTCTACATTGCTGGGAGCTATTTTTTCTGCCAGGATGAAAACAGACGCTTTAATATGGTCTGCAATTATTCTGAATTCTTTTTTATTTTCTTCGTATTTTTTCTTACTGAGCTTTTCAATTTCTTTTATCAATGGCTGCCATATTTCTGTTAGGTAATTGTCATCAAAGCCATTCAATACTGCAAGAGTTCTTTCTACTCCTCCCCCAAAATCAATATTCTTCTGTTTTGCTTCTTCATAATTTCCTTTTTCATTTTTAACAAACTGCATTAGAACATCATTTCCAATTTCAACCCATTTTTTATCTTCTGGATTGAATTTCTTCGGAGGTTTTTCTCCGGTATAATAGAATTGCTCTGTACAAGGACCGCACGGGCCAGTATTCCCTGCTGGACCCCACCAGTTATCTGATTCTAAAAAGGCAATTCTTTCTTTTGGAATTCCCAGGCTTAGCCAGATACTTTCTGATTCTTCATCTCTCTTGGCGTTTTTGTTTCCAGAGAAACAGGTAACTGCGTATCTTTTTAGGGGGATTCCTAAAACTTTTGTGTGGAATTCAAATGTCATCTTAATTGCTTCTTCTTTGAAATAGTCTCCTAAACTCCAGTTTCCAAGCATTTCAAAGAAGGTTAAATGAAAATCATCTCCAACATCTTCAATATCTCCTGTTCTGATACAGCGCTGGACATTTACTAATCTTTTTCCAAGAGGATGTTTCTCTCCTAAAAGAAAGGGAACTAGTGGGTGCATACCCGCTGTTGTAAATAATACTGTCGGGTCATTGGCAGGGATTAAACTCGCGTTAGGTATCTCTTTATGTTTCTTGCTCTTGAAAAATTCTATGTACTTTGTTATAAGTTGTTTTCTATTCATGGTATGCTCTCAAGTATAATTTTATTTTTAAATCCACCTTTTTCTTCAGATTTCTTGGTTTTGATTCTTTCAATATCACTTAACTTTAAATTTTTATAACTGCATATTGAATAAGTAACTTCTAAAATATCTGCTAATTCTTCTTGACTATTATTGTTAATAAATTCATTAGTCTCTTCTATTAATTTGTCTTTTAAACTATTCCAATATTCATTATTATCTGCAACATGGATTATTGCTTTTTCTATGATTTCTGGTATTTTATCCCTGACTAATTTCTTCATTATTTTGTTATGGTGGGAGGGTTTTTAAGATTTTGTCTGATTCGAACAAGCTTTAGAAGAATGATGTTTAAAAATGTTTTTTAACTCCTAAGATTACATCTTTGACAGCTTATCGCGTATCTCTTGGAGCTGGGATTCAATATCTCTGGCTCTTTTTGAGCCTTTTTCATAAGAAACGGATATTGCGCGCGGTTTTCTTGATATTTCTTGTTTAATGCTTTTGACTCCGACTGCCTCGCCTTGCGGGAGAGTGGCTAGCAAGGAGTTTATCTTTGCTATCTTTTGCCTTAACAGGCTTTTGAGGATGGATTTCTTTACAATCTCCTGCTTTCTTAACTTTTTATAAGATTCCATACTATTAGACACTTTTAAAAGGTTCATTTCTGCAGAGAGAAGATTTCTCCTTGAAGCAACTGCTTCATTGTTCTCTATCCTTACATACGGAATCATTTTTATAATTTGCCAAATAGAATTTTGTCTACGTTATCTAACTTGCTCTTTGCTCCCAGTATCTCGTGTTCCCATTCCTGGAGCTCTTCTTCTTCTTTTGCTTTTAATTTTCTTATTTCTGATAAATATGCCTCTATTTCAGTTATCTGCTTTCTGATTTCTACTATGCTCTTCACAGCTGACTGGAACTTGTCTATCCTTACAAAGATTGGCTCTGATGAATCGCGGACTCTTGGAGGAGTTATTGAAGACAAATCCTCATCAAACTCTCTTCTAGAGTCTTCTTCATCTTCTTCTCTGAACTGTCCAGGAGATTCAATTTCTTGGGTATATGGTTTTGTTTTAGGAGGATTTGCTAGGGCTGATTTTATTGCTTCTCGGGACATTTTGTTTGCTGTTTCAGAGTTTGGAAAGCTTGGCAGTGAGTGAATTTCCTCTCTTTGTGTTGGCATGGGCATTGTTAGGGGAGAAATTGACGGGCTGAAATCTTCTGTTATCTTTTGTCTGGGTAAATCAGGCAGTGCTGGCAGTTCTGGAAGACTTGTAAGTTTTGGTTTTTCCTGCTTTTTTGTGAACCATGACATATAAGGGAAACTTAAAAATTATTTAAATAGCTTTGTAAGAATTATTAAGTAGTGACAAGAAAAGCGAAAGGTATTTATTTGACTTGTTTTTTGGAAGTGCATGCAAATTAAGCTTCTTAATGATATATTGAGCAATGTGGTAGGCAGGCAAGCTTTAGACATAGTCAATCTGCTGGCTGGAAAGAAGAATGTTAATGAATTTATCCTCGCTAAAAAACTTAAGCTGACTATAAACCAGGTTAGAAACATTTTGTATAAGCTGTCTCATGCAGGACTTGTTTCTTTTACTCGGAAAAAGGATAAGAGGAAGGGGTGGTATACTTATTTTTGGACCCTTAATATTGAGAAGTCTCTCGAACTCTTAGAAAGCAATATTAGGAAAGAACTTGATAGTTTGAGAAATCAGCTTAAGAACAGAGAGAGCAGGAGATTTTACTTCTGCATTACCTGCAAGACAGAAGTAAATGAGGAAACTGCATTACTTCATAACTTCACGTGTAATGAGTGCGGCGAGGTGTATGAATTGCAGACTGACAAGAAGATTATTAATGATTTGGTATTGAAGATAAAGAAGCTAGAATTGGGGATATCTGTTATTGAAAAAGAGATTTCAATTGTGCGTGAGAAAGAGGTTAAGAAAAAGGCGAAATTAGAGAAGAAAGAAATCAAAGAGAAGAAGGCTAAGAGAAAAGCTGTGAATCATGCTAAGAAAAAGATTAAAACTGAGAAAAAATCTGTAAAGAAAAAGAAGAAATGAGAAAAACCATTCTTTTTAGAAGTCTTAGTGTGACTTCTAAGCTAATCATTGTTAATGTTGCAGTGTTTATTCTAGCTTTGCTTGTTTCTCTTTTTATAAGCAATTTTACTGAGTTGGTAGCTCTGAAACCTATAGATTTTATTCACGGAATTAATCTTTGGGCAGTTATTACCAGCATGTTCATGCATGCAGGCGTGATGCATCTGTTCTTTAATATGTTCTCGTTATGGTTTGTTGGGAGATTTGCTGAGACTATAATCGGGAGGAGGAGATTTTTGTGGTTTTATTTAGCTTCTGGAATTTTTGCAGGGCTTGTTTTTGCACTGCTTGCTGGGTTTTTTGGGAATGGCTTAGGAGCACTGGTGTTTGGGAGTGCTGATATTGCTGGTGTCGGGGCGAGTGGGGCTATATTCGGGTTAATTGGATTAATTGCTGTTTTAACTCCTAAAAACAGGGTGTACTTGATTGCAGGCCCGCTAATTGCAATTATCTTACAGGCAGTAGCTGAAGCAATTTTTCCGGGCAGTGCGGTAATGGGGGTTTTAAGTTTAATAATAACTGTTTATATTTTCGTGTCTATATTCACACTCTTCTCTTTTAATCGCAGAACAATGAAGATTGCTCTTCCGTTAGAAATGCCGTTCTGGCTCTTGCCTTTTATTGCAATTGTTCCTCTAGTTGTAATCGGGTTGTTTGTCCCGCTGCCTATTGGGAATACTGCTCACTTTGGAGGATTGGTTGCAGGGTTGATTTATGGATTTTATCTTAGAAATAAGTATAGAAAGAAAGTAAAAATGCTCAATCGTTATTTTTCCAGAGAATGATTATCAAACTTTACAAACAGGCATGGAATTTTCTGAGAGAGATTAAAAAGTATATTTATTTTATTGCAATTTTATTTTTAGTTTCTGGTGTTCTTGGAATAGCTTACCCTCTCTTGTTTGCTGATATTATCCAGAAATTGATTGAGGATGTTGTCAGCAAGACAGAGGGAATGGGGTTTCTCAGTTTGTTCTGGTTTATTTTCCAGAATAATTCTAGCACTGCTTTTATCGGGGTTTTGCTTGGAATCTTAGTTGGAATTGCTCCTGTTTTATTATGCTTTTTTAATGGGTATGTTTTAGGGTTTGTGCTAAACAAGAGTTCTAGTCTGGGGTTTTTTGGGATTCTGGCAAGGATAGTTCCTCACGGTGTTTTTGAACTTCCTGCCTTGGTGATATCGCTTGCCTTGGGGTTAAAATTAGGATTGTATCTTTTTATGAAAAAAGATAAGAAGAAAGGGTTTCTTTATGTTGCTGAGAAATCTCTTAAGGTTTTTTTACTTGTTGTTCTGCCCCTGCTCTTAGTTGCTGCTTTTATTGAGACTTGCCTGATGTTTTTGTTTAGATAGATTTAGAACCATCTAGATAATCTGGCTTGTTTCTTGTAATTTTTTAGAAGCCAGGATTTTTCTGTGAACCTTGAGATTGAGAGTTTCATTCTTTTTTGCATTGATTCAAGAGCTTGTTGGATTGTTTCGTGTTTTTCTGGAGGCTGTTTAAATGCATCTCTTCCTAATTCTCTGAGAATCCCTACACCGAGGGGAGCGTTATATTCTGGACGCTCTTCCCTGAAAATTACACAACTTGCCTGCTTTTTTATTTTTTCAAGATACTCGCACAAAACTAATCGAGCTGTGTAGTATGCTCCTGTAACACTAGAGGCATAGGTTTTTCTTCTGTTAAACCCCTCATAATCCTGGGAAAAAGTTGCGTGTTGAGAGAATGCATTCCATGAACTTCCTGGCATGTAGGCTTCTATTACTTCAAATGAGAATTTATCTGGAAGCAGCAAGAATTCATAGTGATTTCCTACATAGTATCCATGGAATACGAGAATTTCACTTATCTCCGGATAGTATCTGATTTTTTCTAGAAGGGATTTGCTGATTGTATCATCTGTTGCTGTGATTGACCATCTGGTTGGAACTAATTTTCTTTTTGTTTTTAATCCTAATAATCCTGCTGAGAGAATCTTTATTATCTGGCTCGTATTTATATTTGAGTGATATAATTCCAGGATTGAATTTGAGGCTTTGTTGTCTGTATCTGACACTAAATAATCTACTTTTTTCTCTATTTTTGGATTTTCTTCCAGCCTTACTGATTTTAATGGAGCAGGGTTTCCTATCAGCGGGAATGACTTGTCTATTATGATTCTTGGTTTTATTGGCTTTTTAAGAAAAATTTCTGTAGATACTGGTTTTGAGGCTAGTGAGATTTCCTGCATAATCTGGAGAAATCTCCCTGTTTTTCTTGCATCAGATATTTTTGACTTGAATCTTGAGTAGACTAGCTGGCTGCGGTGATTGAGAATTTCCTGTATGGATAGATTTTTCTCAAACCAGAGCTCAGGCATTGACATTATCTCACTTTCGCCGTATTCCTGCGGTGAGAGAATCCCAGTGTTTACTTCAGGATAGCCAATTCTGCCTACGAAGATTTCTGGAGGAGAGGAGCCTGAAAAGTGATTTTTTGCTTTCGGGAGCATGTGCTGGATTCTTGAGAGAATCCTGCACTGCTTGCCACAATAACCTCTGCCTTTGCATTTTATACATAGTTCTGAGTTGAGAGCAGCCATAGATTAATTACAATTTATAAGTTAATATAATTAATTACAATTAATAACATAATTAAGAAAAACAGAAAATAAAAAACAAAAGATACAATTAACCCTTTAGGTCAGATATTCCAAGCATTATAAATAGCAAGCCTATAAGGATCAAAAAACAAACAACACCCCCCTTAAGGAATGCAATTGTTGCAGGACCCCAGCTTGCAAATGTTGGAACTGCCAAGAGCGCCCAGACAGGCGCTATGACTAGTATCAATCCGATCAATAATTCAAGCCATTTATTCATAGTTTGAATTCGGAATTTGGATTTAAATATCTTTCTGTTATGTCTTAGAGATT
>JAHIEM010000145.1 GCA_018901625.1 Nanobdellota archaeon | reverse complement strand
GGAAGAAGCTTGTTTCTGTTTTTGGAAAGATTGAGAGTGATATCAGAGCTGTAGATCCTCAGGGTGCCAGCACTTCATTGGGTGTGCCAATTGAAAATTATAATGAGAAGACTAATGCGAGAATGTACAGGGGAACTAAGGCTGGTGATTTGAAAGTTTCAATTTCTGGAGTTGATGCAAATACTCCTGTTCAGGCATTTAGTTTTAATAATAAAAATTATATTGCTGTTTTGAATCCAACTGGCGGAGGGAATTATAATGTTCATGACTTTTATGAGCTAACTTCAAATAATCAGTTTGTTAAGGTTGAAGACAAGCAGACTCTTAATACCTTAAATAGTCAGGTGAATAAGTTCCAGAAGTTAGATGGGAGCAGTTATAAAAATCCTTTTAAGATTAGGCCTCAGGTAAAATACTGGGAGACTCAGCCTTACAAGGGAATGCCTGCATTTGTGCCTGTTGATGTTAATGAGGGGTGGTATGCTGCTACTAAACAAACTTTGCCTAGTTTTGGAAATGTAAAAACATTTGAAGATTCTGGCAGAGTGACTAGCTTCTGGCTTTGCAATATTGGGGCTAATGGTGTGGCTCAATTTGACCAGGGTTTGGGAGATGATATTTGCGAGCAGGTTAATTTGAATACTGGGCAGCCAACTAATTTGTTTCCGGGATTAACTAGTGAGAAGGCAGCTAGTTTAATTAGCAAGGCGCAGAAAGCTATTATGGAGGCTGCTGAGAAGTATTCTGCTGGAGTTAAGAAGGTGAGTATTTTGGGAGAGAGTTTTGATGTTGGCGCTCCTGCTACTGGAAAACTTGGCACGCAATGCCAAGATTTTATGAGTCCTGATGATTGTTATATTTTGTTTAATGTTTGCGACCCTGTTATATGCCCTACTTCAAGGTGCAATTTAGGCGGGAACTATTATGTTGAGAATGTTGTTCAGTCAGGAATTATTGGGAGTGTTGCTTTATGCCTGCCTAATATTAAAGAGGGGATTTTAGTTCCTGTTTGTCTTACTGGGATACATGCTGGAATTGAAGGATATTTAAGTATCTTGAAAGCTCATAGGGATTGTTTGGCTGAGAGCTTGAAGACTGGGAAGCATATTGGGATATGCGATGAGATTTATTCTATTTATCTTTGCGAGTTTTTCTGGAGGCAGCTTGCTCCTGTTTTGAATATTATTATTCCTAAGATGATTGAACTTGCTTACGGGCAGGGAACTCGGGGAGGGGGAGAGTATCTTACTGTTCAGAATGCGTGGAATAATATGGAGAAATCAACTGAGTATTTTACAAGTTATTATGCTGCTAATGCTATGAAGAGTTTCCAGATTAGAAATACAGAAGAGGTTGGGACTGAGGTTTGCAAGGCATTTGTTTCTACTAAATATCCTAACTTGAAATTATTACTTGAGCCTGATTCACCTACTCAGTTTTCAGCATGGTTTTCTGAAGTTCCATTTACTGATGCTACTGTGCCTGCTACTTCGCAGTATAAAGTGTTTTATCATATTTATGCTGGGGAAGATGCTGGAACTTATTATTCTGTTTATCTGAGAAATCCTCCTGGAACAAGTTTCTATGAGAGCAATCCTACAATATCTGTTGCTTCTGGTTATATTCCTGCTGGGGAGTATGCTGATGAAACTAGAGATTTTACTGCGCCTGTGGGGTATAAAGAGCTGTGTGTTAGATTAAATGATCAGGAGAAGTGCGGGTTTAAACAGGTTTCTTCAGACTTTGCTATTAATTATATTAAAGATAAGTACATTGCTGAACAAGGCAGCTCGTCTGTAACAAGTGAGAAAGAGTGTGTTTCTGGAACTCCTTCACTTTACACTCTTGCTCAGCCTAACTTGCAGGCTGGTTTAGAAGAGAGTGCTATGCCTTCTATTTATAATAGAGGCATAACTAGAATCTGCTCGACTGATGATCCTGGGAAGACTACCCAGCCTGGAAGGTGGAAAGATGTTGGGTATTGTGATGATACTAAGATTAGGTGCTGGATTGATACTTTGGATGTTGCAGATAATATTGTTGCTAAGGATTTGAGAAATGAGACTATAACTGCTATTGATAATATGAATGTTAAGAACAGAATTGATGTTGCCAGTGCTGACCAGCCTGAAAATAGTGTTGCGTGGATTGATGCTTTGAGAGCTAATCTGAGCCAGTTTAGCCAGAGTTATTCTGAGAAGAGTGATTGGAGTTTGACTAGTATTCAGGATATGGATGTTGCTATTGACAGGCTTGCTAGTGATATTAATTTTAGATATTCCAGAGCTATATTCAATGAGCAGAAAGTGCAGTTCTTGCTGATGAAGGCTGAGTTGTATGAGAGTGCTGCCAGGATTTTATATTCAAGATTCAAGAATAATCTTGTTGCTCCTGTTGTCCCTCCACAATCTTCTTCTTCAAGTAGTTCTGCGAGTTCTAGTATTGTGAATCAGAAAGTCGTAGAAAAAAGTAATATTGCTGATGGCAGTGTTGAATATAAGTTCAGCGGGGGTTTATGGAGTGTTAGGATAAAAGATAATAAGAATGATCAAGCAACTTATTGGTACTATTCTGGCGGTGGATGGACTCAAAACCAAGGTAATGCAAAAAAGATTGAGGGAAGTGGCAAAGCTGATGATCCATTCAAAGAGTCTGGAGAGGTAGTAGGAATTGTTGTTAATGGGGAGCAGTATTATCTTGCATATTGGTATTCTAGTGCTTGGCATAATTCGCCTCAGCAAATTCAGCCCGCTTCTGTAGATACTACTTCTAGTGTTGCTCAGTCTATTAGCCTGGATGTAGAAAATCTTAAAAAGGGAGTTGTTAAACTTAAATTTGGAACACCCTCTTCTAGCCAGATTATTGTCCGAGATGGAGACTTAGCAATGGAATCAAGCTATGACACTGGAACAGGGTTTATTGTTTCAACTTCCGACAAATTAAGTTATGTGACTGCTTTGCATGTGCTGGGAACTCAAAATTCGATTAGAAGTTGGCCTTATGGGGGTAGTTCTGACTATGGTTATGTTTCAACTCTTGTCTTAAAAGAACCAAATAAAGACATTGCTTTCTTGGAGACTGCCTTAAAAACAGGAGAATTAGGTACTTCTTCTTTAAAATTGGGGGATTCTAGTAGTGTAAGGGTTAATGATGCTGTTGGGATAATTGGGTATTCTGGACAGACAGGATCTAATGTTAGTAGTCTTACGGGGAAGGTATTGAGCATAGAATCTCGGGGAAATTATGGACGCTTAATCTTTACAGACATTAAAGTTGCACCAGGATTTAGCGGTTCTCCCATGTTTAATTCTAATGGAGAAGTTATCGGGGTTGTAATCTTGGCTAAGAATGATTGGATGACTGCTATTGCGATGCCTATTAACGAGGTTAAGAGTAGTTTTAATTCTAAAATCAGATAATCTTAAGTAGAAATGCGGGGAGGAGGATTCAAAATGGGAACCTCCTGCGGGTTCTTCATAACTCCAGCAACCCAAGAACCTAAGGTTCTTCTTATCTCCTACCGAATCCTCCTCATTCAATCAAAGATTGAATAAATGCGGGGAGGAGGATTCGAACCTCCGTAAGCACTAAGCTACTTGGTTTCTCAGAATTTCACTTTTCGGCTTTTTTTTGTAAAAAGTGAAATTCTTCGCCTAAGCCAAGCCCGTTTGACCACTCCGGCATCCCCGCTTAAAATTAATGAATAATCTCACTTTTTATACTTTTGGCTGTTTGATTTATATTCTGCTTTATAATCATATTTATAAAATCAATTTAGCATTATAAATTATGCTTCAGGGGATAATTGACTCATTTTGCAGGGATATTGAGACAGATAAGCTTGTTCCGAGGAAGGTTGATTATTGTGGATATTATGGAAGCAAGAAATGTTCGGGTATTTGCTCTTATGCTCGGGAGAGGAAAGAGAATGCGCGTTTAGGAGACAAAGAGTCTGGGTTAGAGAGTGTAACAGAGTAATTTTATTTCTTCTTAACTTTCTTGTTTTTTGACTTTAGAAAATT
>JAHIEM010000144.1 GCA_018901625.1 Nanobdellota archaeon | reverse complement strand
TAGCTCCTCCCACTTGCTTGAAAATTCAAGAATTCCCTCCTGCCTTTCAATAGGCAAACTTCCACCTGAAAAATAAAAAATCTAATTCTTCAAATTTCCAATATTCTCTTCTTCATTTCCTGATATAAATAAATTATTTGCAGAAATATGCATTGGAAAATCAGAATTCCCAAGAACAGCTTTTTTATTCTCTCCTGATTTTCCAATAATTATCATATTTTCATTTTTCTCAATATCATCAGAACTAATTTTAACTTTAGAAACAATAGAAAGCTCTTCTGCAAATTTAATCTCCTCACTGCTTAAATAACTGCTCACAACAATTGAAAAATCAGCAGGATTTTTCTTTAAATTATTCATAAAATCAGAAAACTCTCCTGCGCTTGCTAATGAAATTATAAAAACTCCCAATACTAATATAAATAATAATTTAGCAGTTTTCATAATTAACTCCTAAGACAGGCCAGCCATTTGTGCAGGCAGTCACTTTTGTAAATTTATTTCCTGTTCCTGCCTCTCCCCCCTCATACAAAACAGTCTGTCCGCTGCATACAGTCTGGCTGTCTATTCTTGGGAAGTCATTTCCTTCTTCTATTTCAGTTCCACCGACATTAATAGACAAATATCTTGTTTCAGGATTGTATGAAATTGTAAAGGCATGAGTATCATCCCCATTCTGCCAAAATACCCTGCTTGGAAGAGGATTATTATTAACAGGCCCACCAGGATATGCTGATGCTCCACCCGGACAAGTAACACGGTAAGGAACCTGAACACCATTTCCATAATATCTCCATAAACCTACATTCCAATTTCCTTGATCATGCCCGTAATGGGTTGCTTCAAATAAAACTGTTTCATCAGCAACTCCTTCATAAACTCCATAAACAATCATTCCAATCCTGTCCTTCTTTGGAACATAACTTCCTGTCTGCCCATCATCTGCCTGAACATGCTCATCTCCTGTCAATGTCCAGGGTGAATCTGAAGGCACTTCTACTTCAATAAATTTCTCATTAGTAAATGAATTTGCAGTTGGATTATCACTTAAACTCGCTTCAACATACTCTCCAGCAATAGGAATTCCATTTAGCATTAAATTGCTTATTTCTGTTTTGCTGTAACCTACCTGCCTGTTCTGGCAGTTCACCTCGCATGAAGGAACACTCGTGCCAGCTGATGCAGAAATTCTTATTTTTAATTTATTTACTTTTCCTGATGTTCCTGATGAAGAAGAACAGTAGAAATCTTTATCAGGATTACTGCATACTCTTACATTATTAAGAATATTCTTCTCTCCCCCTGCAATTTTAATGCCATATCCTGCTTCATAATCATCTCCCATATTTAAATTTGCAGTTATATTGTTAAAATTATTATTGCTAGATGCACTAATTAATATGCCAAAAGCATTTGAACTTGCATTAACATTTTCAAATGAATTATTGTTGCCACTAGCCATAACCCATATTCCTTCCTGACCATTGTAATTCAAAGAAATATTTCTAAAGACATTATTAGAGGAAGTTTGTATGAGCACCCCATTGTCAATATTATAATTAGAGATTGCTTGTTCAAAAGAGTTATTATTGCCTCTTTCAATTGATATTCCAAAAGAATTATTATTAGTTATCGTGTTCTTTACATTGCAATTAAATGCTTCCCGCAAATAAATTCCATGCCAGTTATTATTTGCTGTTAGATTCGTTACAGTATTATTCGAACCTTCTAGATGAACTCCCGCATTATTATTTGAATTAGTGATTATATTTGTTAAACTATTATTTGAACCCCAAATATCGATTCCTATTCCATACTCAAAATAGTCATCCTTATTTGAATTTGAGATTATATTTTTTAAGATATTATTATCTGATTTAGAGTAAAGATAAATTCCAGCATAATCATTATTAGTTATTATCAAATCCTGGAATTGAGAGTTATTTACACTAAAATAAATTCCATAAGAAAAACCATTAATGCTTAGATTTTTTATAATTATATTCTTCCTTCCTTCAGCATAAACTCCATACCCTCCTGACTCGCCATAATGAGACAGAATATATCCATTCCCATCCAAAACAACATCATCAGCAGTTATTGTAAAGCAGTCTTCATCAATAGTTATATTATTCATCAAAACATAAGTAATTCCACCCTCATTAAGTTCAGAGCATTCACTTATCTCTTTATTCAAATCCCTCCCCCCAGTTACACTAAATAAAAATTCAATCCAATTCCCATTAGCAGAATCATACACCTGCAATTTATACCCCTCATTAATAAAATCATCAGGAAAAAATACATACACTCTCTGCTGTCCAAAGCATTCAGAAGAATTACATATCTCTATTGTACTGCTTTCTTGCATGCCATCTGCTCTGGTTATTAATGCAGTGCTCAAAAATCCCTCGCCTGCATTAAAAACAATAGGATAAAAATCACCAGCAATAATTTCTTTTTCCATGCATATAGGAAAAAAGCATAATGAACTATCCCCGCCAATTTCAGCGCTTTCAATATTTTCATTTAAAGAATATAAAACCTCTCCATTCAGCTCATCAGTAGAATCAGCCTCGAGAATATAAGTTAAATCTATATTAATCTTTTTAGAAGAATCACCTATCAGCCATGCATTCTCGCTTTCTTTAAATTCAAAAACATCATAACTGCTTGAGCCATAATCAACTACTTTTGCATTATCAGGAAGAAATTCTTTAATCCCAATCAAATACTTATTAGATTCAATATGCAATAAAACCAAAAAACTTTCTATGCCATCCACCTCTCCAATATAACTAATCTCTCTAACAACAGAAATATCCGGGCCAAATATGGCAAATCCCTGCCTAAATCCAAAAGAAAATAACAACACTAATATCAAAGCAATTAAAATTGTAAGCAGATATTTTGTTTTTTCAAAAGAAACTGGAGCAGGCGCAGTCACACTCTTTTTAATCATTAAATATCTGAATAAACCAAGTATTTAAATATTATTTTTCTCGTCTGACTGCACGCACATGTGACATAGAGTCTCGCACATCAAATTTCCCAGTTAAAACATATTTCAGGGATTGTTCAGCTTTTTTCTGAATTTTTGCAGTTTCTTCATCTCCTGCTCTTCGCAATCCTCCGGCTTTAGCCTCAAAAAAGTTATCACGAATAGAAAATCCAATTTCCCCCGCTCAGGTGTAACAAACCTGACTAAATCGCCAGTCTTCGAGTTTCCTTCCTCAGCCACTTCTGCCACTCAGAAAAAACTCTCTCGCCAACAGGCAGCCCAATCTCCTTCCTCACTTCATCAGAAATCTCGAAAAAAACAGCATTAGCCAGAGAATTAAACTTAGCCTCAAGCAAGTCAGGAATTTTCAGCTTTTCAGAAATATCAACTAACTCCTGTTTTATCCTTGCTCTAAGCAGGATATTATCATAAACAGCATCCCAATTCCCAGCCCACCCCTTGACATTAGAAGCAATATCTTTTATAACCTCCGAGTCCCCATTAATTAGCTCAGAACTAGGCACCAATTCATCTTTTTCAACATTATAATTCAGCAAATCAACAAAACCCTTCTCCTCCAGGGGGTCTTTAGTCCAGTGCTTCCTAACCTCAGCCAGCTGCACAACCCTCCTCCAGCTCTGCATTCCACTCGCGCTCTTTACAGGATTTGCAACAAGAACACAATCAGTAGCCTTAAAGCTAGTCACAGGAACTCCTAAGTCATTAACAACCCTGTCAAATATTGCATACGGAGAAGCTCCGTGAATTGTGCCAGCAACAACATTTGCTAACGCACCCACCCTCATTGCTTCATACAATGCTCTTGCTTCCTGGCTTCTAACCTCCCCAATTATCAAGCAAGAATCTCCAAATCTCAAACTAGTTCTAATCCCCTCATCTGCTGATACTTCAGTAGTATTCTGCAGCATCGCGCTCCTAACCTTCATTCTTAAAATATCATACCCTATCTTTCTCAAACTGTCAACTGGCAACTCTAAGGTGTCTTCTATCACAATAACCCTGAACTTGGGCATAATCTCAAGCATTAACGCGCCCAGCATCGAGGTATTATGCGCAATAATCCCATTAGCAACAAAGTTATGCGTATCTTCAACACTTAAATCATAAACACATTCATCAACTTTATCAATCTCATCTGCTTCAACAACCTCGTCCCAAAAAATATCTGAATTTGCTAATTTCTCAGCCCTCTCAAGAAATTCTATATTTTTTTCAGAAATACTCTCCGAGTATATTTTCAAAATTCCTGCAATAATTGACTTAAGTGTAGAAAAGCTGGAAACATATCTCCCATTAAAAAAGTTAGACACGCTTGTCAATGAAACTTCTTTAGCCATCTCTTCATCTTGAATATTAAGAAAGTTTCTAAAATTAGCCAGAATAATTCCCAAGCTTACCTGCCTAAGAAAACTCTGCTCAAAACTCTTGACTATCGCCTCTGCTTCTGTAATCTCCCTGGCTAAATTAAATCTTAACTTGCAGACAATATCTTCAATTAATTGCCTTCTCTCACTAGGAACATTTCCCCCAGTGCAGTAACCCTTCAAGCTGGATTCAGGAATGCCTGCCTGCTTTGATACAGAAGCATATGAAATAATCCCGCCATTCACAAGTAAAGGCAAGCACGCTATTCCCGCGCCTTCATTAAAGAGATTGCGCATTTTCTCAAGTTGTTGGCTGAAAATTTTGCACCTCAGAAAATTATTCAAAATATCCAAGTTCCCAGTACTCTGGTTGTTTAGAATTTTCCTGACTCCTCTTTCTGAAATCCCAATATCCTCTGCAATAGCCATATAAGATAATCTTAAAACTCTTCTTAGCTTTTCTAAATCCTCAAAATAATTTCTAGCATCAAAATTAGCAATATTTCTTAGGCTTTCAGCAGATTCTTTAAAAGACATTAATCCTTCAAGCCTCTGTTTATAAAAATCAATTAATTTCTTAAACCAATGCCTGCTGACTCTATGTTGATTATTTTCATAAGCCCAGTAATCCTTCCCAGAAACCCTTAATTGCTGAGGAGACACCCTAAATCTTTGCCTCAACTCCTTTAAAATCTCATTTCCCTGGGGAATAGTATCCAGATTTGTATTTGGCATAAATTTTACTGAAAGAAACCTGTCTAATTTCTGCTTTTTGTCAGGATGATTAAATCCTATGCTTTTAGCAAACTCATTAACAAATTCTCCATAAATAAAATTACTATGATAAAAAACTCCTTTTATTTCTTTTCTTTTGCTGCAGCATGTAATCCCAAACCTCAATAAAGCAAGACGCAAGTATTCATGCATTTCCTTGCTAGCTGTAGAAATCTCAATCAATCTGTTTTTCTTGCTCACATACCCGTCGCAATCAAAATAAGCTCTTAAAAATCCCGATAGAGTATAATTATCTGCTTTTAAAATAAGCTCAGGAATAACTATCTTATCTGATTTTCTTCCAAAAGGAACTCCAAAAACCTGATTAATAACTCTTGCAAAATCTCTGCATGAAATCTGAACAGCGCGAGTTGTTCTTGTCTTATACTCTCTGTATTTTAATCCAAACATTTCAATCAGCTTCTTATATCTTCTTCGTATCTCGTCATTGCTATTAAAAAAAGTAACTCCCGTTTCACTTATATGCCCATCGCCAATTAGATATCCAATAAATTCAGCCAGCTCTCTTGTCAGAATTTTGGGAAATTTAAAATAAAGAGAGTTTGTTCTTCCCTTAAAAATATAATCTTCTTCACTTTCCTTAACTAAACAACAGCTATTTTTCAAATCAATAAAAATATTCTGCCCATTAATTTTTAAATTTCTCGGGGTTGCAATTAAATCTCCTGTTTTAAGCTCATCTGCTCTTTTATTAATCATCCTAGAATTATGCAAAAAATAAGGATGTTCTTTAGTGGTTATTATTTCTTTGCCGGTTTTTGTTCGTATTCTGACTAGCTTCTCAGGAGAATTTCTTTTCCATACGTCAGTTATCTTTTTATCGCCAATATCCAAGTTCACTAAAGATTTTGAATAAAAGTCAAAAGCAGGTTCGTAAATAAATCCGTCATCAATCTTTCTCTTCTCCTTTCCAGCCAGCTCTTTTATTTTTTTAATGCTGCCATCTGATAATTGTATCAAAGTATTTCCATCAACACATTTTCCAGAACTTCTAGTTCCTGCCACTAGCATTGTTCTCGCGCCGTCAACTAAAAACGAGAGCAGGCCTGCAGAAAAACTATTAATCATCTTATTCTTAATGAATAAAGGCAATGTCCATGGATCTTCCCTATGCCTTCTTAATGCATAAGCTAATCCAGAAGGAGAAAGTGGCTGCTGAATAACCGCAACTCTCGCCCGAATCTTTCCCAAACTCAAATCAGTGTCAAGTATAGGGTTAGCCTCGTCAAGTGGTCTTCCAGACAGCATTCTGAATTTAGCAGCCCACGAATCAGCATCCTCCTGCGAAGGAATAATATTAGTTACACACTCATCAAACTCAGCATGTCTTACAAACACAGGATTTAAAGAAATAGGAGCATTAAGCACAATATCCTGCAGCCTCGAATCCTGCAATAAAACCTCAACTAAACCAAAACCAATAGTATGCCTGACAAGAATATTAGCTAGAGTATTCAATTTCAAATAGCTCAAACTTATTTTCTTGCTCTCAGCCAGCTCCTGCAGCAAATCTCTCGAAACATTAAAAAAAACCTGCCTTGTTCTGTCAATATCAGTAAACTCTTCTGCCTTTGGCCGATGTTCAATTAACACATTTCTTGCCAGGTTCAGAAGCAAGTGATACTCCTCATCAAGCGAGTATTCTGGAGGCATTAAATGATAAATATATTTTGGCTCATTTTTCTTCTTTAATATAGTCACAACACTCTTATCGTATCCAGAAGCAATTTCATACTGCTCAACTATCTCAGCATCTTCTGGAAGTGTAGCCACAAGCCTGGTAAAAGTAAAATTAGGAATAATATCTGGCCTGAAAAAGTTCTGGTAAATAGTTCTGTCTCCAAAAACATAATTCTCAAGATACTGCCTTGACTCCTTAACTATCCTGGTCTGCTCCATCAAAACAAGAATCTTTTCCAACAATCTAATATAACTCATATCGCACGTCTTGCACCCCTGCCTTACAGTCTCAAATTCCTGCCTAGCCTCTCTCAAAAACCTCTTAACCTCGTGATAAGCAGCCAGAATGTCTTGCTTTATAATAAAAGCAATGTAAGTCATGTTCTCATGCCTCTTCCCAAGACACTGCTGGCAAAACGCAATTCTCTCACTAGAAAGAATCTTCTCCTGCTTAGTCAGATAAGTATACAATTGTGCTATTTCGAGCAAATAAGAAATTTGTGAAAAATCATAATTATAATTTCTCTGCTGAACAAAAACTATTCTGGAAACATTCGGGCTCTCTATCAACGAGTCTACTGCCCGATTCATAACATCTCTTGAATCAGATATGCTTGGCACAAAACTAGAACCAAGATAATTGACATACATCACACTCTCGCCTGCTTCCCGCATTATCTCATATGCATATAACTGAGTTCCCTGTTTAAATAGCATTTTTAATATTGTTCTTTTTAATTAAAAATATCTTTCTAAGTCTTTGCAAGCTTTCTTCTAGAAAGCCTTGTTTAAATAGCATAAATTTTGCCTCGTTTTATAAAATTAGAGAACAAAACAAGTTCAAATATCTTTCTATGCATAAAAAGGAAATGACATCCCCTCACACCCTAAAGGGCGGAGTATCCAATGAACCTTAATGTCTACGCAGGTTCAAATTTAGTTCCTGCTTCATGCTCAACAGCCTTCACTAAAGAAGGTCTTACATCAAGTCCACAGGCGTTAATTTCGGCTAGTCCAGCCGTATTGATATTTATCGAAGCATTCAAATCACGATGACAAACAAAACCACAATTCAAACACTTGAACTTCCTTTTGCTCAGAGGAATATTCAAGAGAGTTCCGCAGTTGGAACAAGTCTTGCTAGT
>JAHIEM010000143.1 GCA_018901625.1 Nanobdellota archaeon | reverse complement strand
TCCAGAATCATTCACAGTAATATTTATGCTCCAGTTTCCAACCTGCAAATCACTTGGTGTGAAATTCACAATTGCAAACCCCTTATACCCATTAGTTATATTTGCAATTGATTTATTATTGCTTAAAAACCAGCTCACATTAGACGAGAAAGTTAGATTTCCTGTCTCCCCGTAATCAGTTGCATTAACATAACAAGTGAATCTAGTGTCTTCTGTTGCATTTCTCTCACTATCACAGATATAACTGAAAAACGGGGCAGTATTCACATCACGAACTGAAAAATTGACTGTCTGGCTGGAATACCTTGAAGGAACACCAGAATCATTCACAGTAAAATTAATTATATAATCTCCAACATCATTCTTGCCAGGTGTAAAGCTTATGTTGATTGCAGTTGCATTTGGGGAGTACTGAGTATCATCAAACAAGACGCAGTTAGTTCCCCGGGTAGACCAGTTAGCCAGAGTGCAGCTCAGAAAAGTGATATTAAAATAAAACGGAACATCACTCTCTTCATCAGTTCCAGAAATGTTATAATTAAACCTCGAGGAGATATTAAAACTTCTGTTGATAAGGTTGGCAAAAGAGGGGGCATCATTTACTGCACTGATGTTAAAGCTAAACGAAACCACCTTCCCGTAATTTACACTCTCTGAATCATTTGTCCATGAGACTTTCATAGGAAGCAAAAATATTCCAGTTTGATTCGTCTTTGTAGCATTAATTGTAAGTTCCCCTGTTGTTGAATTAGTAATATTAATCCACGAAGATATCTGGCTGTAACTGACCAGGGTAGAATTCCAATACACATTATTTCCCCCGCCCTCAGAAATTGAGAAGGTAATATTCTCTCCTGTTCCGGTTATATTTGCGCTGAAATTATGATAGTAAACAGTATCCTCTGTAACCGGATAAACATCACTAAATCCAATCCAGCTAATATCATTATCAGAACTAGCAAAGAAATCAGCAGGTATTCTCACAGCAGTTACCCCCAGTATAATAAAACAGAAAATCATCAGCACTAAAATCTTCCTCATTTTCCACCCCTCTTTTTATCTTCTTCCACAATCAGAGTTCTCTTACTAACATCAAACCTAATTCTTATCTTCTGCCCCTTCTTCAATTCAAGAGTGTCTACAACTGCTTTGGGAATCTTTATCCTAAAACCAGCCTGAACACAATTATCTTTAAATAACACCTCTCTCATTCTTGCCTCTCTTGTCCCTTATAAGTACCTTTTAAGGTATTTAAACCTTGCGAGGTTTATTGAGCAAGTGTTTACTTTTGGAAACCTTTTCTAAAGGTTTAATTTAAACCTTGCGAGGTTTATTGAGCAAGTGTTTACTTTTCTAATTTTCCCACTGCGAAATAAAATCTAGAAAACCTCTCAATCATCCCTGCTAGCCAAAGAGCTTTCTCGCCTTATTTGTTATATCTCTCTCAAAGTCTATCTTATGCTTCTCAAATTCAGCTTCTTTTTTCTTAAGCTCGTAGCCAAGCCTCTCACTAAACTCTCGTTTAAGCTGGTTTCTAAGGCCCTCAGTTGTCTTTTTAAGGCGTTGCTGTATCTCCTGCTCCTTTTCTGTCTCTATCTTAGCCCGCATTGCTTTCTGCTCCTTGTTTAACTTATCAAACATTTCTGTAAGTTTCTTCTGATTCTCTGCGCTTTCAAAAGCCATCTTCTGTTTTAGTCTCTTTTCTTCAGCCAGCTTCTTCTCTAGAGCCCTCTCTTTAGAGAATAAATGCATGAAACCAGACACTAATTTCTTGTCTTTCTTCTGGATAGTCTTTTCAAAAGATTTTTCTTTTCCAAGTTTTTTTCGTATCTCACCAATTTTCTGTTCAAGTTTCTTTGTTTCAATATCTTTTGTCTTCTTTTCATCAATAATCTTTTTTGCGAGTTCTTCTTTCTCATTTAGCAGAGTCTTTTGAGTCTTATTCTGGGCAATAATCTTCTTTTTCAATAATCTTTCCTGCTCCAACCTGTCATCTTGTCCCTGCTCTATCATTTTCTTCTTAATAGCATCAAGCTCTCTAGAAAGCTGAATACTCTCTGCTCTCGACTTCTCAATAATCTTTCTAAATTCAGCTGAATTCTTCTCTAATTCACTAGCCTCTCTCACTCTAAACCTCTCTGATAACTCTTTCTCCCTGTCTCTGTACTTCTTGCGAATCTCCCAAACTCTCTCAGATACTTCCTGCTCAAACTTCTTATGCATCTCGTGTTTATGCAAGATTAACTCTTCCTCAAAGTGCTGTTTAAGCTGCCTCTTTGCCTCATTAATTTCCTTAAGATACTTCTTCTTCAAATTCTGCTTGCTCTGTTCAAATTCTTTGTCAACACGAGATTTCAGCTCCTCAAGCTCTTGCTTAGTTAGCTCTGCTTTTCTCTCCCTAAGCCTCTCCCGGACAAGATTGTTAAACTTAGCATGAACCTCTCTCTTTAATCTAGTTTCAACAGCGTGCTCATATTTTTCTTTGTAAATCTTATCTAAGAAGCTATATCTCTTCTTAAACTCGCTCTCACGTATCTTCAAGTCTTCTTCAAGCTCCTTATGAATCTCAGCCTCGCGGTTCTTAATCCTGTCCGAAAGCTCTGCCTTAATCTCATTAAGACTTAAATCAAATGTCTCTTCAGCAAGCAAGTCTACACCAGGGTCAATCCTCCTCAAAATCTCTCTCTTTCTTGCTTCATCTTTCTTCTGTTTATCAAGCTCTCTCTTCAGAAAT
>JAHIEM010000020.1 GCA_018901625.1 Nanobdellota archaeon | reverse complement strand
CCCTGCACCATTCGTGTCAGGAGGAGCTGCAGATGTCGCAATTATCTACGGAAATAATGCTGCTTTTTCAGATGGATTAGCTGCTGGAGAAATTCAGTCTAGCTTACAATTTGAATTAGGCACGCAGACTGCTAGTGGCGGGTCAACTTCAACTGGAACTATTTCAGGAGAAGCTGCACCTTTGTTTACAGGTGGCTCTAAATTATACATAAATGATACTTTGAATGCTGTCAAAACCATAGTAACAAAATCAGATATGCCAATTGTTTTAGCAGATGGTTCATTTTCTGGTAATGTTGATGCCACATATACTGAAACAATAACTCTCGGATCAATTCCGAGGATTATTTACGGGAAAGTGCCAACTTCATCAGATGATCCAACATTTGCATTATCTTATAGCACTGATTATTTGTACAATGCAACTACTACTTTCAATAAAGCAGTAGCGCTCAATCATACGGATTCAAAGAATCAGGAATTAACTTTGTTCGGAAAGACGTTTACAATTGCAGCTGCTACTGACGGAACATCTATTGTGTTGTTAAAAGAAGCTACAACATTAAACTTTGATAGCTCTGGAACAACATCACAGGAAGTTACTGTTAGTGGAAAGAAGTATACTGTTGAAATGGTATCTGCATCAGCTACTACTGCTACTATTAAGGTAACAAATGAAGCTGGAACAAATGAACAAAAAGAAGTTAGTGAGGCTGCATCCAAAAAAATCAATGGGTTAACTGTTGCTGTGAATACAGCAGACACTAATAACCTGAAGTATACTGCATCGGTAGTTGCTGGTTCTGAAAAAGTTACTTTAAGTGACGGTAATGCTGTCACATATGGTGATTCAAGCACCCAGATTGATGGAACAAGTGTAGGTTATCATGGAGGAACAGTTGGAGATTTAACCAAGCTGACAATTAGTGTTTCTGCATCTGAATCTGACAAAGACGCTATCAAAGCAGGTGAAAAATTCATTGATCCAGTATTCGGTACATTTGCTGTTGATTTCTCGGGATTGAATATTCCCGCAGAAAGCACTGCAAGAGAAGAGATAGCAATAAGGACTAGTGGAGATGACAAGATGACTTTAGATGTAACAGATGCTAGAGGAAATGCTAAGACAGGATTGCAATGGGCAATCAATGCTACAGGCGCATGTGGAGATATATGCCTTCAACATGACAGCAATGGACATAACATTGTTGTTTCTGAAATGGCAACTATAAACAGAACAGATATGGTTGTTGTTGGAAATGAGGACGAGGGAATGCTTATACAGATTACAAATATTGTAAACAATTCTGATACAGGCGTAGCTGACACAGTTACTTGGAAAGATGTATTTACTGGAGAATCTCAAACAGTTTCAGCAACCTCTGAAGGAGGCGGCGATATTACTATTGGTGGAAAGGTATACACCTTTGCCATGGTTCCCGGTATAAGCGGGCTTTCAAGTGATGCGAGACAGATAAGATTGCAATATCCTGATAGTAGTGCTGTAGGTGATATGATAATATATCCAACTATCCAAACTTCAAAGGGAGCAAAACTTATGTTTTACACGCCTTTGATAATTAATTTAGCTAATTGGGATGGAAATGGAATTGATACGACAACTATCAAGATTCCAAATGGAGATGGTTATCGGTCTATAACTGCGGTACCAGGTGCTGGAAATGGTTTTGGTACTAATATCACAGTTAATAGTGTGGTGTTAGGTAATGGTACATTGTCTACTGCTGTCACTTTGACAGGTACACGATTAACCTATAACTTTACAGCTACTGCTGCAAATACTACAACAGTTTATCTTGTGGATCCTAAGAATAATGTAAATATTGTAGACCCTGCAATTGTTCTCATTGAAGAAAAAGATGATAACAGTCAGTATAATGCAATTATTACAACCTTATCCGCAGGATGGACAAGCACAACTTCTTTGAAAGTCAGTGATGTTATCAGAACTTGGAGAGATGATGGAGGAACAGCAGGTTCTTGGGAAAGTTTATCTCTTCCTGCAGATAGCAATAAGCAATATTCTGCTGATTTGTTTGGAACGATAATCCTACAAGATTCAAGTACTGCACAAGATAAGTTTGCAGTAATATCTTATCCAGATGAACAATTGTATGCACAACTGTACATTAGTGCAAGTGATGCAACAATAACGCCTGGAACTGCAAGTGGTGGAACTGTTGCTAACTTAGGTTATCCTGTTTACAAGGATAGTGAAGTATCAAGTGTCTCTACAAAGAACTTGATAGTAGTTGGCGGAAGCTGTATCAATACTGTTGCTGCAAAAATCTTAGGAAGTGATTCTGCAAAATGCGGAGCTGACTTCACAACACTTGCGAGTGTTGGTGCAAACCAAGCTCTTGTCAAGGTAGTCACATCTCCATATTCTGCTACAAAAGTAGCAATGCTTATAGCTGGATATGAGGCTGCTGATACTACAAAGGCTGCGAAGTACGTCACAACTGAGAAACCTGCAACTGCTAAAGACACAACTGTCAAGCTATCAACTAGCTCGGCTGTTGCTACTGTAGTCGCATAAATAGTTTAAATTTTTTTATTTTCTTTTTCTTTTTTTTTAAGATTTAGTGTGAGCCAGAGACTGGGGAGATAACTATATGGTGTTGAACAGAGCGTTTAGATCCTGACTTCGCTAGTTAATTCTAAATAATAAGAAGGGCTTGCCTCATTCTTGAAAGGAGGTCAAGCCCAACAAATGAGAACCAACACTAGTTTTAATGCAGGTACACTCATTCTAATGAATAAGATAGACAAAGAATATAACCTTTTCGATAGCCTGTTTAGAAATATAAAAGGCAAAACTAAACACCTCATTCAATCTGCTAAGGCATTTATCAATAACAGATTAGACAAATGCACTTCCTTGAATCAGATAATACCGACTTATCCTCAAGAATTATTTGAATGCTTAGGATTCAAAGAATCTCCAAAAGAAAGAACTCTTTACAGAGACCTTGAGAGAATAGGATTAAACTATCGATTTGTTATTGAAGAATATACTCAATTAGGGAAAAAATTTAATTTTATTGATAAAGAACAATTTGTAGATTTCAGTTCTGCTTATTTTGAAGGAGAAAAAGCAGAACTGGGAGCATTAGGCTATTCAAGAGATAATCAACCCGGGAAAAAACAGGTAGCATTTGGAGTCTCAACAGGAATGAATGGCATTCCTTCTTCATTCACAATACAAAAAGGAAATGTTTGTGATAAGAAACATTTTAAGTTTATGCTTAAAATTGCAAATAAAGTTTTTGAAAAAGACAGCATGATTGTCTTTGATTGCGGAGGCAATACAGAAGAGAATAAACAGAAGATAATTGAACTCGGCTTCAATTATCTTACCCTCAAGCCAAGACAAAGAAGCATCTACAAAAAGTATGTTAAACTTTACAAAGAATCTTCTAAAGAAATATTTTATATAAATGGCATAAAATATAAGTGTGTAAAAATAAAAGAAGAGGACAACAAATATATTTTCTATTCAAAAAATCTCTACAAGAAACTAAAGAGAAATAGGAATAGAAAATATAAGAGAGAATTAGACAAAAATGATGTTATTCTTTCAAAAGTAAAGAAAGGAAAAGAGATTGAGAGATTTATATCTCGCGAAGGAGATATAATTGCCAAAGGAGTCATCCAAAAAAGTCTTGTTGACGGAAAAAATCCGTATATAACCGGTTTAGAAGGATTTTTTGTTCTTGAAAGTTCTGTGGATGAAGAGGTATATAAAATTCTGAAGTTGTATAAGAGCAAGGATCTTATTGAAAAATTAATCAGAAATATGAAAGAAGGAACAGAGTTAAGGCCAATAAATCACATCACAAAAGAAGCAATTATTGGCTATTTACTTATTGTTTTTATCGCAAATTGCATAATTCAATTGTCACATTTTTTGAGTAAGAGCAACGTCGATAAAAACCTAAAGCTACTCAAAAAAAATCTGAATTGTTTGACAGTTACTTTTATTTATGATAAAAGTGCCTTTAGATTTAGTGTTTTATCCAATATTTCTCAAGAAATCAGAGAAATATTGGGTGATTCTTTGAAAGAATTTAGAGAAAAGCCTCCGAATTGGATATAAATTCTCAACTGGCAAAACCTTATGAGTGAAAGAATTAGCGAGAGCTATGTGGCGAAGTCAGGTTAGATGCCAGCTTCGCCAATTAAATAAAATCAAGAATGCCCAACGGATTTTGACAGTTGGGTTATTTTATATTATTTATCAAGAAAACCTTGAGTGTACCGCACCTTTTAAGGTGCGGTTTGTTTTGGGTTTTCTGGACCTCAAACTCGTTAGAGTTTGATGGCAGTCAGAATTCAGTGAACTCTGATGTGCTCAGAAAAGGACAGTTGTTCACAACTGTCTGCACACTGAAGTGTGCAGTTTACTTTTCTGACATTAATAGAAAAACAAGCAGTTGCAATTAATTTTTATAATGCTTTAAGGTTATTTTAATATTTTTTTAAGCAAAATACCTAAACTGTTAATCAACTGACAGAACATATCAGATTTTTATGAGCATCCTAAAAACAAGCGCCAATCAAACCACACTCGCCAGCAGGCGATTTTTTGCCGTGGCAAAAACCTTTACGCATTGTTTTTTTGATAGTGATTATGTCAGAAAAGTAAACTGCACACTTCAGTGTGCAGACAGTTGTGAACAACTGTCCTTTTCTGAGCATCCTAAAGTCGCACAAACTGCGGACTTTAGTCCGCAGAATACTCAGCGACTTTTTGATTTAATTATGCTGTGAAGCGCAAAAAT
>JAHIEM010000142.1 GCA_018901625.1 Nanobdellota archaeon | reverse complement strand
AGAAGCTATCTGCTCAGATTAATCTAATGCCTATGGGTGATCAGCCGAGAGAAGATGTGCTATTGAATTATGTAATCAAGGATTATGAAGGAAATATTCTTTTTAAAGAGAGCGAGACTGTTTTAGCAGAGAATCAGGTAAACTTTAAGAAGGAGTTTGATGTGCAGAGTCTTCCGCCAGGAAAGTATGTTTTAGGTTTAGAGATGGTTTATTCTTCAGGAATAGCTACTAGTTCGAGCCATTTTGAGATATCTGATAAGAGCAGTGTGTTCTCTTCTGGCATGAATGTTTATTTTATTGTTGGAGGGGTGATAGTTCTTGCTATCCTGATAATTCTAATTATTTTTGCTGTTAGGGGACCTAAAAAAATTATCAGCACTAAAAGTAAAAGATGAAGCGCAAGATATTATTTGTTATTGCAATTGTGGCGGTAGCTCTGGCTGCTTTTTTAGCCTACCAGTCTCTTTTTAAAGCAGGCAGGGCGATAGGGTTTCAGGTTGATACTGTTGTTCTTAAGATTGCTGTTAGGGAAAACTCGACTCTTGATACATATGTGAGGGTGAGCAATTTTGACACGCATTTGAGAGTTTTTGAAGCAGAGATAACTGATTTAGAGGGGTTTGTTAGTATTGATAAGTCTAGTTTTGAGGTTGAGCCTGGGGAAACAGAGAAAATAAAAGTAATTCTTTCTAATCTCGAGAGCAGTCCTCCTGGAATTTACTTGGGAAAGCTAGTTGTTTCTTCTGAGGGGGAGAGATATATTGTGCCGATTATTATTGAGATTGAGTCAGAAGATATTTTGTTTGATACAAATTTTGATTTGTTTCCTGCTGATAATATCTTCTCTGGGAGCAAGATTAGTTCTGAGATAAAGATATTTGATTTGTCTAATATAGGGACTGCGAATGTAGAATTAAGGTATTTTGTCAAGGATTTCAATGGAAAGACAATTATTGAGGGTTCTGAGAGTCCGGTAGTTAAAAATCAGGTTTTAATTACAAAATCTTTTGATCTACCGAGTGATCTTGCTCTAGGAGATTATGTTTTCGGGGTTGTGCTTACATATAAGAATTCTGTGGGGACTTCCAGTTATTTGTTTAGTGTAATCTCTCCAAAGGGTCCTGCTTATATTTTTAATGAGGGGATTTATTTAATTCTGTTTTTAATAGCAATAGTTGTTATTTTTGTTATTTTTGTTATTTATTCTATTTATTCACGAGACCTGCTTGCAATTGAATTAAAAAATCAGTATGAGCAGGAGTTAGTTAAACAGGAAAACTGGCTTGTGCAAAAACAAAAAGAGAATGAGGAGCTTCTTAAAACAGATGAGGAGCTTGCTCTCAATAGGAGGATGTTTTCTGATGTTAAGAAAAAGAGAAGAAGCATAATCAATAAAGTGCATGAAAAGAGAGTTAGGCAGATTAATCATCTCAAGAAAATTAATCATCTTGACGAGATAAAGAGGCAGATTAGTCAGTGGAATAGAAAGGGTTATGATACTGCTCTTTTAGAATCAAGAGTTAAAGTGCCTAGTGTAAAAGACATAAAGAGACAGGTTGAGAAGTGGAAGAGACAGGGGTATAATACATCTGTTCTTGAGGGAAATTAGCGAGAATAGAAATTAGAGCATAAGAAGGTATAAAATAAACCTTTTAGAAAGGTTTCCAAAAGTACACCTTTCTTAGCTAAAGCATAGAAAGGTATAAAATAAACCTTTTAGAAAGGTTTCCAAAAGTACACCTTTCTTAGCTAAAGCATAGAAAGGTATAAAAATAACTTTTGCGTGATAAAAATTAATAAAAGAGGTTAGGAAAATGAAAAATAACTTGAGAGGAGATTTTGAGATATTCAGCAAGGGCATTCGGAGATTAGAAGAACTGCGTGGAGAGGTTGATGGGCTGAATACCCGAGGGTTTGAGGCAGAGGCGGCTGTTATTCGCGCGAAGATGAAGAATGTTTCTGAGATTCCTAATATAGAGAGAGATTTGAAGAGGCTCAGACAGAAAATCTCTGGCAAGTATCATCCAAAACCTAGGAAGAATCCTGTTGAACATAAGATAAGATATCTTGAGAAACAAATTGAGAAGAAGATTTATTCCTGCAAGATAAATGTAAAATATGCGAAAGAGATTCCGAAGCTTAAGGCGCAATTAGGATTTCTGAAGAGAGAACTTGATAAACAGAAGAAAGATGAAGTAAGAAAGAGAGAGATTTTGAGGAGGATTGACCCGGGTGTAGACTTGCTTGCTGAAGAGACATTTGATTTAAGTCTTAATGAGATTAAGGCAGAGCTTTCAGACAGGATTAAGAACCGCGAGGCTGAGATTCATAAAGAGCTTGAAGAAGATTTGAAGATACGTGAGAGTGAGTTT
>JAHIEM010000141.1 GCA_018901625.1 Nanobdellota archaeon | reverse complement strand
ATTGCTCCTAAGACTACTAAAGCAGCTATTGTGATAATAATAGCGAGTTTTCTGTTCTTATTTGTAAGTGTGATTTCCATAGATTCCTTAGGCTTTAGAACTATTTAAGAAACTATAAAGCGTTCTCGAGAATTAATTTCTTATGACATTTAACAACTCATTATATGGATATTTTCCTTGATGCTCCCAAGTTTTTCTATGCGTTTGAATAATTGCATACTGCCTTGCTCCTTCTTTAGTTCTATGTCCTCCAAGCATTTTTCTCCATCCGATGGAACCCCTAATTTTTCTTTCGCAAAAATTATTATCTAAACTTATTCCTTCAATTTCAATTGCAGTAAGCCAATGTCCTCGATATTCTATAAGCCAGTTATTAACAATGCTCTTAGCTTCCTTGCACCAACGTTTGTAATTTATTATTTCATTTAATTTCTTTTCAAACTCTTTTTTCTTTTCTTTCCTTAAATCGGAAGGAGGATTTTCTGAAAGAAAATCTGCCATTTCCTTGTGCAGAATTTGAAGCTGGGCATGCAGTTTTACAATATTTTTCTTAGGATTTTTCTCGGCTTCAAATTCTGCTTTTCTCAATAAATGAACCCAACATTTCTGAAACCATTTCGCAAATTCTCTATAAACTTTAAAGCAATCACTAATAATTCCTCCCTGATAATCTTCACCAAAAATATCTGTTAATACTCTTCTTGCTCTTGAATTTTGTATAGTTATAAATACAAAATTCGCTGTAACAAACAGCCATAAATACCATGATTTTCCATTTACAGGCCAAGAAGTCTCATCGCTGTAAGCATAATTTTCATTTTTTAATTCACTTTCTATTTTATCATAAGAAGGCTCAAGTTTTTCAGATACCCTTCTTATGCAGTCATTAATGGCTATAGGACTAAATTTTATTTTCCCATTAGTAACATTATCAAAGAATTTTGAAATATTTGAATATGAACCAGAAAAATTAAATTTCAATTCAGTAAATAATGTTTGAAGATTATATCCAATCATTCCCCTTTGAGGAACTTCAGGATTTTTTCCGATACAAAACTCACCACATTCACAAGGATAAAATTCTTCTTCAACTTCTATAATTATCGCTTTTATTATGGCATCATAAACATACTTTAATCTTGTGCCAATATCCCTTCTAGAAATTATTTTTCCACATTTTGGGCATTTTTCTTCAAGCATTGCTTTTATTTTTCTATCAACATGTTCTGGAAATTCTTTATTTCCTCCATTGCTTCCCTCTGGTTTTCCTCGAGGCTTTGGCTCTTCATTTGATTTTTCTTTAGAAGGATATTTGAAAGGCAGTTTTGAAGAAGGAGTATTTTCATTTAAAAACTGCCTCAATAATGCTTGAGTTTTCTTCAGTTCATTTGCAAGTTCATAATATTTCTTCTGCCATTCACTTGCTTGAGTCTGAAAATAATCTGCTTTATCTTTTTCTTTTTTATACTCATCAAATATATTTGTCCTTATATTATCCATCTTCTAAAACAACAACATAAACCTCCTTTCCAAGATATTGTTTTGGGCAATCAATTTTCGCGCCAGTGCCATAAGAATTAACAATTTTTTTGAAGAATCCAGCAATATTCTTGATTTTAAGCTCTTTTTGCGGTTTTATGGGTATTTTCTTCATACATATCTAATATGTATTAAGTTTATAAGCTTTTCGGTTTATCGTCTATGCTTTATAGTTTCGAATCCTACCTCCCATATAATCATCACTTTTAAATAGTTACAAATAGAAAGATTTAAAAATACACTTACAATCTGATTTTCATGAAAGGACTTATTGGACAACTTGAAAGATTTGCAGGAATTGCTCCTGTAAAAGAAAAATCTGCAAGAGGTAAAAAGTAGCATGGAAGACAAAACAAAAGGAAAATTTGTATTTGACCCAAACCATAGTATGTCTTATGGCTATTGGAGTTGTCCTGTCTGTCAATCAAAATTTTGTTGGGGTGGAGAGGCTCTGCACGAAACTTCATGTCCTACAGACAAAACCTATGCTCCGTGTGTTTATCATTTTGGACCAAAGGAAGCACAAGAAATTCTTGAAAGAGGGTCTGGGGCATTAAGTCCTAGAGGACTTGACGAAACAGTAGTGAGAGAGGCAATGGCACAATCTCAGAAAAAAGAAAATCCAAGCTCGACATTTAAACAGTAATCTGCCTGCGTAATACTTTTCTTAGCATTCCTGCCTCCTGCATAAACCTTTAGAAAAGGTTTCCAAATATGGCATAAAGCCATAAAACTATCTGAAGTAGTAGGTTCGGCAGGATTTGAAGAATCCTGCCTCCTGCATTTATAGAGAGGTACAAAACGGGGAAAGGTTTATTAATCTGTATTTGTTTTTAGCATTAAGAAAAAATTTTAAAGGCATAAAAGATGGTGAAAATAGCTATTAATGGGTTTGGCAGAATAGGGAGATCTTTTTTCAAAATCGCACTTGAAAGAGGCATGGAGGTAGTTGCAATTAATGACTTGACAAGCCCGGATGTTCTTGCTTATCTTCTTAAATATGATTCTGTCTATGGGAATTATGAGAAAAAAGTTGAGCTTGGAAATGGTTTTTTGATAGTGGATAGGAAAAAAATACAAATCTTCTCTGAAAAAGACCCCATAAACCTGCCATGGAAAAAACTTAATGTTGATATTGTTATTGAGTCAACCGGGTTTTTTACAGACAGAGAGGGAGCCAGCAAGCACCTGAAAGCGGGCGCAAAAAAGGTGCTGATTTCTGCACCTGGAAAAAATCCAGATGTAACAATTGTTCCAGGGGTAAACCTGGATAAGTTAACTAATGGGCATAATATCATATCTATGGCGTCGTGTACAACAAACTGCCTTGCTCCTGTTGCAAAAGTTTTGAATGATAATTTCAAAATAAAAAAGGCATTTATGACAACGGCTCATGCATACACTAATGATCAGGAAATACTTGATGTTCCCCACAAAAAATTAAGAAGAGGGCGGGCGGCTGCGATAAACATAATCCCCACATCTTCGGGAGCAACAACTTCTGTTGCAGAAGTTATCCCTGAGCTTAAGGGTAAGATGGATGGTTTGGCGTTGAGGGTTCCTGTTGCCTGCGGCTCAATAGTTGATTTTGTTGCAGAACTTGAGAGAAAAGTTTCAGCAGAAGAAGTAAATAAGGCGCTAAAAAAGGCGGCTGATGGAAATCTCAAGGGAATTTTGCAGTATACTGAAGACGCACTTGTCTCAAGCGACGTTGTAGGAAATTCAAACTCCTCTGTTGTTGATGGTTTATCAACTCAAGCAATAGGCAATCTTGTGAAAGTTCTCTCATGGTATGACAACGAGTATGGCTATTCGTGCAGATTAGCTGACATGATAAAGCTGATTGGGAAATGAAAAGGCTGATACAATGAAAACAATTTCTGACGTAGAGTTCAAGAATAAAACGGTTTTGTTGAGAAGCGATTTGAATTCTGATATTATTAATATGCAAGTCATTGAAAGTAAAAGAATCAAGCCTGCTAGCGAAACAATAAGATTTCTGCAGAAAAAAGGCGCAAAGGTTGTTGTTATTGCGCATCAGGGCAACCCTGGGAAATCTGACTTTGTAAGCTTGAAAGAACATTCAAAATTAATAAATAGATATGTAAAAATAAAATTTGTTTCAGACACAGTTGGGGAAAAATCAAGAAAAGAGATAAAAAATCTAAAACCCGGACAGGCGATTTTACTTGAGAACATCAGATTTGAAAAAGATGAATTCAATCCAAAAAACAAGCAAAATAAAATCTTAAAATTCTTTTTGCCCTTAATTGATATTTATGTAAATGACGCTTTTTCTGTCTGCCATAGAAAACACACATCAATAGTTTCATTTCCAAGATATAAACCGTCTTGTGCGGGCATTGTTCTTGAGAAAGAGATTACTGCATTGAAAAAGATTTCAATTAAAAACTGCCTGTATATTCTTGGGGGAGCAAAGCCAGGAGATAATTTAAAATTGCTGAAGAATAAAAATAAAATTTTGACTGGGGGCATCTTTGGGCAAATGTGTATTGAAGCTAAGGGAGCAAGTTTTGGCGAAAATAATGAGCAAGTCAATAAAAAAATGGCTAAAGATTACTCATTAGTATTGAGCAAGATAAAGAAACTTAAAAATAAGAATATAATTACTCCAATAGATTATGCTGTTGAAGTTTCTGGGAAAAGAGTTGAATTAGGTTTAGAAAAATTTCCAACAAAATATGTTATTTATGACATTGGTGAAAAAACAATTAGAAAATACAAAGAACAGATAAGAAGAGCGAAGTCAGTTTATATGAAAGGGCCTGTTGGTTTTGCTGGAAAAAAACAATTTGCAAAAGGAACTTTTGAAATCCTAAAAACAATTGCTTCACAAACTTCAAAAGGAAAATTATTTTCATTAATTGGGGGAGGGCATTTAAGTGATGCTATTGCAAGATCTAAAATTCCAATTTCAAGATTCTCCCATATTTCTCTTTCAGGAGGCGCGCTTCTTAGTTATGTTGCTGGAGAGAAGCTTCCTGGCTTGGAAGCATTGGGGCATCAAGCAAAATGATAATTATCAAAACAAAAAGCTACGAGGAGATGTCAGAAAAGGCAGCTGAGATTCTTATCAGCGAAATTAAAAAAAATCCCAATATTGTTATTGGATTTGCAACAGGCTCTACCCCTATTGGATTATACAAACTTCTAGCAATGCATTATAAAAAAGGAAAAGTTGATTTTTCAAAAATCATCAGTTTTAATCTTGATGAGTATTATCCTATCCTGAGAAAAGACAGAAACAGCTTTTTTTATTTTATGCATAAAAATCTATTCAATAGGATTAACATAAATTCAGTAAATATTAATCTTTTAAACGGAGAGGCAAAAGACGTGGAAATGGAGTGTGAAAACTATGAGAAAATGATAAAGAATAATCTGATTGATATTCAGATACTTGGATTGGGTGTTAATGGGCATATAGGATTTAACGAACCTCCTGCTGAAAAAACTTCAAAAACACGCCTTGTTGGGCTTTCGCAAGAAACAATTAAAATAAATAAAACAGAAAATACAAAAGCATTAACAATGGGAATTGCAACAATAATGGGTGCTAAAAAAATAATTCTTCTGGCTTCTGGAAAAAGCAAGGCAGAGGCAATAAAACATTTGATTGAAGGCAAAGAAGATGAAAACTGGCCTGTGAGCTTTTTAAGAAGGCATAAAAATCTCGTTGTTATAATTGATAAAGAAGCAGCAGGGTTGCTTCAT
>JAHIEM010000140.1 GCA_018901625.1 Nanobdellota archaeon | reverse complement strand
TAATTCTTCTCTGATTTCAGGTCATAAATCTGCTTAAGAAAAGCAAGATAGGTATCTCCCTCATAAGTTGATTGATTTTTATTCACAGTAAAATCATGAACAAAAATTGTTTTCTTTTCTTCTAATTCTTCAAATAATTGTTTGTATTCTTTTCTTTTTGGAACAAAAATCAAGTAGGGATATTTTAATTTTGTTAATTCAAACATCAAATCATTATTGTAAAATCCCCTATCAAATAAAATTAATCTTATTTCTCCAACATATTCTTTAATTAAAGATAGGCAGTAAATTATTGTGTGGCTTTTGTAATTGCCTATCTTTATTGGTACAGAAATTAGGGGTATTTTTTCGGGAATATCGTCGGAAACTATACTGCAAGTTAAAAATTTGAAATGCCCTGTTACCGCATCTTTTCCAGTCCATCCATGAATATCAAATCCTTGCACATCTCCATAAAAATCTTCATCTGTGTAATCAAATGCGAGGATAACTGGCTTTTCATTCAGCTTAAATTTACTTGAAACTCCTTTGATGTAATTAAGATAAGCATGTTCCATCACGCTTATTAGAGATTCTTTACATCTCAAATAAAGTGTGTCTGCTTTATTTCCAATTGTTTCAACATAAGTATTACAAGCAACAGCATTTAACAAAGGAGAAATCAATTCATAGCCTGTAACCTCAAGCCTGTCGTCGGATAAATCTAAAGAATTGTTTATAAATTTCTTTACCATCTTAAGACTGAAACATAAACTATCTTCATTCATCTGCAATTATTACATAGACTTTTTTGCCTATAAATTCTTTAGGAAAATCTATTCTAGCACTTGTACCAAATGGTTTCACTTCTCTTTCTATAAAACCTTTTATATTTTTTAATGTAAGAGTTGATTTTTGGGTTAATTTTACTTTCTTCATAACCTATCTAATAGATAGGTTAAGTATTTAAGCTTTGTGGAGTAATTTAAGAGTAAGAAATCTCATTCGGAGATACTGTCTAAACAGTAACTACTTAGGCAACTGAAGCAGATCAGATAAAAAGTTAAATGAATTACTAGATTGCAGTTTTGCTGTCTGCAAAACTGATAATAATTTACCAGTTATTTCAGCACCATTTTCACTTCTGCTTCCTCCCGAAACTTTTCTTATAACCACGGCTGGTCTTAATCCTTGTTCAGCTAGATTGTTCGATGGATTAATTTCTGGATTATCAATAAACCTGAACAAATCTTCTCTGTGAGTTCTGCAGACACTTCTAACAAACTTGGGAACTTCTGTTCCATGATATCTTCTTCCTGCAATTAAATCAATCCAATTTAATAATTTCTCCTTAGGAGTTTTGCCACCCTTAGCTTTCTTAAAAATAAATTTCATTCTTTTGTGAATATATTTAGCTTCGGGATAGTGTTTTGCTAAATCTTTTGAGTTTCTCAAAAGATGAGTCCAGCAAACTTGCTGCAAGCATCCAGTATCCTCAACTAGAACATTATATGCTGAAAGCCTGTCTGTCGTTATGAATTTTCCTTCTTGATTTCCAAGAACTTTCTTAGGAACATCACTACTTCTTTGCTTTTCAACAACATATAATGCAATTTCTTTATTGATAAAAATCCAAAGCCAATAATTTTTTCCATTAATTCTCCAGCCGGTTTCATCAATATGTTTTGTCACAGCTTCTTGTATTTTCTTTACAAGAGTTTCATAATAATCTCCAAATGCTTCTGATAATTGTTTTAAAATTCCAAATATTTCTCCATCGCTAATTTTTATTCCAAATATTGTATCAAGGATGGATACAATCTTATTGCTTGTAACTCTTGAATCTAATTTAAGAATTAACACTAATAACATCAGCCTCAATCCAAATCTAGCGTTGGGAAGGGCATCATTAATTTCAGGTTCGACAATCTTATCACATTTTTTGCAATAGCACCTATGAATTATGTGCTTAGTATTTTTTATTCTTGGCTGTTCAATATCTTCGATAATTCTTTCTCTTATCTCTTGGGTATCGCTTACTGGCTCTCCACAAATTGGACACTTATCCAATTTGTGCTCTTTAATTTCATCAATTCTTTCAGGAACATGCCTAGAATATCCAACATGACCTTCTTTCTGCCCTGTTTTCTTCGGCTCTTCTTTAACATCTTCTTTTACAAAGGGGGGTTTTGTCTTTTCTTTGACAATTCCTTCAAGCTCTTCAATTCTTTTTTTAAGAAGTTTATTTTCTCTTTCAAAGTACTCTAGCTCTTCAATTCTTTGAAGAGCTTTAGATAGCTTTATTTCTAGCTCTTTTACTCTTTTTTCCAGATTCATTTTCAAGAATTATAAGATATGAATCATATCCCAAATATTCTTTTGGGCAATTAACCTTGGCGCTTGTTCCAGAAACAACCACTTTTCTTTTCATAAATCCCTTTATGTTCTTCACTTTTAGTTCAGTATCCTTATGAAATTCTACGATTTTCATTATAGTTCTAATAGAACTATTAAGTATTTATACTTTTAGGTTCACTTTATAGTTAAAAAGAACTTCAGAAAGCTAAGCTGTTACT
>JAHIEM010000019.1 GCA_018901625.1 Nanobdellota archaeon | reverse complement strand
TGGTACTGTAATTTTTGAAGGAACAATCTACTAAATTTAAAATGCAAAATGAAGAAATTGAGACATTGGAGCCAGAAAGAGATGTTGAATCAGATAGTAGTCTAGCAGCTGTGATAGACAGGGTTTTAGATAAAGGTTTGGTTATTAATGCTGATATTACAGTTTCTGTTAGCGGGACAGAGTTATTAGGAATTAAAATAAGAGCTGCATTGGCTTCATTTGAAACAGCAGCGCAATACGGCTTGCAATTTCCTTCTGGCACTAATATGCAAACAGCTGCATGGAATGAGGCAATGGTAGGGAAAGAAGGATGTCCTCAATGTTTTAAAAAAGTGGATACAGAGCAATTATTAAATAAAAACTGCCCATGGTGCGGCTGGCAAAGCGTTAAAGCAAAAGAAATATTAGCGCAGAAGCCTACAATTTAGAATATTTTTGAATAAAAATGGAATCAGAATTACGAAAAAATTCAGGGAATTTTTTGTATCCCTCTGGGACGGTAAAAAGGATGAGCATGTTTTTACCATCAGACATTAAATTAAGCTTTTTTAATCTTTTATTGCAGCATTTTAAGGATAAGAAAATTTTAGCAAAAGAAATAGGCTGCAGCATTAAATCTTTAGACAAATGGTCAAAAGGAGAAATTGATGACAAATATTTTTCAAAAATATTAGCATTAGCTTTAGAATTGCCTGAAGCAAAAAGTTTGCTTAAAGAGTCTTTTAATGAAATAACTGATTTATGCACAAATCTTAGCATTTTGAAAGAAGAAAAAACAAGCAAAGTAAACCAACTAATGAGAGCCTTGGACGAAAAAAGCAAAGAAATTATTATGCATGTGTGGAAAAATAGGTATGCTAAGATAAGTGAGATCTCTACCTTAATTTCATCTCCTAATGATGCATGCACTCTAACAAAAATTAGGGAGGTAATAAATCCTATTGCTAAAAATATTTTAGGCAAGCCTATATTGCTGTTTGAGGAAAGTAAAATTGATCCAATTACGAGCAACAAAGTATTATTTTCTTGGTGGTTATCAGATAGTATAGATTTGATAAAAAAAGATAAAGAAATGTTGGACGTTTTTAATGAAGAAAATTTCTTAAAAATTGTAACTGAGATGCCAAATGCAAAAGAAAAGGATATAATGATTGATATAAATGATGAAGCACTTATGATATATGCAGATACTTCTGATGGAAGATACCATAGAAAAATTCCTTTATTTTACGCTATTGATAACATAGCAGAAAAAACATACAAAAATGGAATTTTAGAGGTTAAATTAAAAAAAACTATAGGTGATTAATATTGGCTAAGAAAAAAGAAGAAAAAGAGAAAGAAGTAAAAGAAGAGGAAGGTGTGGCTGAAGGCGTGCTTAAAAGTGTAGGAAAAATGATACCCGGACTTGCTGGCTTATTCGAATCTGTAACTAAATCTAAGGTCATTAAAGAAAGATTAAAAGAGGTTGATAAGGAAGTTGAAGCTAGGCTAAAAGGACAGCCATTAAAAAAAGTAAAGCCAGTTGTTGAAGTAGGCTACAGAATAGGATCAATAAAAGAAGGAACAATAAGGGGCAAATTCAAAACTCCGGAAAAGCGGTCAATAAAGAAAATAAAACCAGAAGAACCAAAGAAAGAAGAATTAGTAGATATTTTTGAAGAGAAAAATAAGTTAGTAGTAATAACTGAATTGCCTCGTGTCAAGGAAAAGGAAATAAAAGTTAGCGTAAAAGGAAAAAAACTCACTATAAAAGCAGGCAAACAAAAAAAAGAAGTAAAATTGCCTTACACTGTTAAATCCAAAATAAAAAAGAGTTTTAAAAATAATATTTTGGAAATTAAACTTGAAAAAGGCAAGTAAATGGAAAAAGCAACTAGAAAATGCCCTTATTGCGGCACAAAAGTAGAAAATCCTGATATAAATTATTGCCCGAAATGTGAGAATATCCTTTGGCATCCAAAATTAAGCAGAAGAAAATTAAGATAAACTAAAAGTGTTAAGAAAATGATTGATATTGATGAAAAAAACTTGAAGCACGGCCTGTTAGGCTTAGTAATTGCGTTGGTTGAAGTTATTAGAGATGCTCTTAGGTTACAAGCTGTGAGGAGGATTGAAGGAAAATCATTAACAGAAGAGGAAATAGAAAGATTGGGAGCAGCATTAGCAGAGCTTGACAAGGCAATAGAGCAGATGAAAGAAGAGCAGGGTGTAACAGAGGCTGTTAAAAGTGTCAGAGACGGCCTGGATGAGGTAGCCAATGGTATT
>JAHIEM010000153.1 GCA_018901625.1 Nanobdellota archaeon | reverse complement strand
GATAATCCGGCGGAAGGCAAATATTCACTGCGACTGAATGGCGTGGTGGAATTTCTTGACCGCTGGCCTCGCGACATACCGGATGACAAGCGCAAGATGAAGCCGTATTTCTTTAACACCGCCCAGACGCTTATCCTTAAACCAGCCACCCGGTTTAAGGTGTCTTTTCAGGGCCGCATGGCGGGCGCCGACGGTCTCATCGAGGTGCGAAGCGTGCCGGTGGGTGATTGTTATGGGGAGATGGAATACGTGTTTGCGCCGCAAAAAATGAAGACAAAGGGCGGGGACCGCGGCTGGCAGAAGTATTCTTTTGAGTTTGATATGCCGGCCGGGAAATCCACCTTCTCGCTGGTTTTTGCGAACCGGTCCAAATTGCCTGCCTGGATCGATGACGTGAAAATATTTGAGGTGGGTCCGGCCAAGGTAAAGATTCCGGTGGAGGCCAAGCTGATTCTTTCCGGTTTTTCGCTTGCGGAGCGGCTGGCATCCGGCGAACTGCAAGGAGTTTGGGGTATTTACGGCAAGGAGCCCCGCGAAAAGGAACTGCAATTAGTGCGGAGCACCGGTGGCGAAGGGGCGGTTGAATTCAAGGAAATCGGCGGCCGCGGCGCCGCGGTTATCCGATCGGGCAGCGCCGGATACGGCCCCATTGTCTATGTTCAACTTCCCCAATGGCTGGAAAACCATGCGGAGGTTGATTTGTTCATCGAATATCTGGATGCCGGTTCCGGTCAGATCACCTTGAATTATAGCGCCAATGATGGAGGATATATTTCACCTTACGACGGCTCGGTCAGGATAACGGGGAGCGGCAAGTGGAAGACGGTGCGCTGGCGGTTAACGGACGCTAATTTCAAGGCCGGCCCGGGAGGGGGCTTCCGGGTATGGGTTCCGAACGGGGGCGCGCTGGGCGCGCTGGCGGTGTTGCTGCCGGACCAGGTGGCAACCAAGGGGTTCGAGGAGAAGGCGGCTGAAAAAGCGGCGGTAACGGCATCGGCTTCTGCTGACCAGAAGGGCACGACCGAATTATCACGCCGGCTGCTTTCCCGCAAACTGGTGGGCGCCTGGGGGTATTACGGTGACAAGCTGATCGAGACCGGGCTAATCATGTTGCCGGGGAGCAAGACCGGCGAAGGTTTGGTTGAGATGGTGAATGCGGGCGGAAGAAGGGCGGCGGGGATACGCCCGGGCGGGGCGGACTACGGCCGGTACTATTATTTCAAGCTGCCGGATTGGATCAAAGAAGGATCGGAATATGATATCGCCGTTGAATATTTTGACGGCGGCAAAGGCAAAATCATTTGTTCGTATGACGCCAAAGAATACTCCTGCAAGGGCTGTGACCAACCGATCGAACTTACCGGCAGTGGGGAATGGAAAGTGGTCAGCTGGCACGTAAACGATGCGTTATTTAACGGCCGGGGTAACGGCGGCTCGGATTTTCGCCTGGGCAGCGCGCCGGACGGGTTTGCGCTGGGCGCGGTGGCCGTGCTTGCTCCCGGCCAACTGGGGGGCAAATTGCTTAAGAAGCCGGAGGCGGGCAAAACCACGGAAAAGGCGGAAACCGTTCCGGCCGGCGCTTCCGAGCAAGTTCCACCTGGAAACTGGAGTCCATCCGGAAGCTTTGACGGCAGCAAGTAACGAAGACTTCTGCAAAACGAGCGATCAGCGTATGAGATTTAGAGTTCAGGAGTCGCGGGTGGCGACAGGAACGGGCGAGGAGCGTGTGAAAGCCGATGTTTAATGTTAAACGGCTTGTGTCCTACACGGAGATGGAGGGCAACGCAATAATATAATCAATGCATGTTGTTGTTAGATAAATAGTTAATAATATTACAAAAGGCTTATCGCAAACTCTAAGAAAGGAGTCCGCAGGCATGTCAACCGCTGCCACATCCAAGAACAATCCTTTTCCCGTCATGGAACGCATGACGGTGAAACTCGTGCGCGAATATCTGGAGAAAAAACATTCGATCATTGTGCCGATCGGCGTCATTGAACAGCACGGCTATCATTTGCCGTTGAAGACGGACGCCATTCTGGCGGAAGGCATCGGGCGACTGATCGGCGAACGCACGGGCATTCTGGTAGCGCCGGTCATCTATTCGTCGTTTTCCGGCGGCGGCTTGCCCGGCACTATTAACATCTCGCCCGCGGTAATGTCGCTGGTGGTGAGCGATACGCTCTTGTCGCTGGCGTCACAGGGCTTCCGGAATTTTTACCTGTTTCTCTGCCATGGCGGCAGCGAGAACGACCGGGCACTGGATAACGCGCTGAAATTGCTTTTGCGCACGAACCCCGCTTTTTCCAAGTCCATGATCGCGCTCATGCCGGTGTGGAAATTCGGGTCCGATCCAACGGGGTGGAGCAAGGCCATCCGGGAGCATGACTGGCATGCGGGCTGGCTGGAAACCTCCCTGATCATGGCCCTGGCACCGGACCTGGTGCGCATGGATGACATGGAAACTGATCCCGAACCGTTGCTAAGCCAGCAGATCGAGCATCCGGACAACTACCAGCATGCCGAGAAAATCGTGGATGACGCAATGGTGGTGGCGCGCCAGGGCCAGCGGCCCGCGATCAAGGTGGGCGTCATGGGCCATCCGGAATCGGCCAGTCCCGAGCTCGGCCGGAGAATTATCGAAGACGTCGTCCGGGATGCGGCTAAAAAAATAATGGAAATTGAAGCCAAGGCCGACGGCGTGTATAGGGAAGTCGCCTTTACACCGGACCCGATTATGTTGACTTGATGGTTCCGGTTAAAAGCACGGAAGCGTCCGGCGGATATTATATTGATTACCTGAAACTATGAAAGGGTGACATACCTATCTCTTTCCGTCGCCAACCGCCTGATGCGGCGGGGCATTCTTTGGCGTAACGGATCAAAACAGAAAAAATCAGGAGGAGGGCAAATAATGATGAAAACAAGCAAATCGGTTTTATGTAAAACGCTGGGCGTGATATTGCTGGGACTGGGCGCAATTACGCCCCTGATGTCCCAGGAGGCTGTTCAAAAGAAAACGGCCGTGCTTTTTTATGGCGTTTATACGCAATGGTACAAGTTTGACAAGGCCTTGGATGGGTATGCGCTAAAAACGGCGAACGCGCACAGCGAGCGGGTCCAGGACTTTCCGTCGGTCAAGGACCTTTTTAACGCCAAGCTGGTAATTTTGAGCGACGTTAGCGGGGGCGAGTTCACGGAGGCGCAGGTTAAACAGATCAAAGCTTATGTGGAACAGGGCG
>JAHIEM010000001.1 GCA_018901625.1 Nanobdellota archaeon | reverse complement strand
TTTTGAGAAAAATTGGGGAAGTTATTTGCCATTATGTCTCTAATCCATTATTTTGGAAGAGGCGTGATAGGCGGCATATTTTTCTAAAGAACAAAATGGACCCGCGCGGAATTGAACCGCGGATCTTCTCGACATTCAGTTTTGGATTGGGTGTTAGCCCGAATCTTTTCCTCGTGAACGAGACGTCATCTGTGGGCTTCTAAATATTTCTAGAAAGCTAACCACTAGACCACGGGTCCATTGTAAGGCAAGCTTACATCTTTGTAAAGCGAATAGTACTTTAAAACACTTTCTTTTTTGATTAAGTTTCCTTTTAGAAACTCTTGAAATCTTGTGATGTGTCTAAGATTAGAGCTTCCGATTAATTTGAAATAATTTATTACTCCTTCTTTGCTTTTTATCCCAATCTGGATTTCATTCTCAAAACTAAAAATTTTATACTTTTTATTCTCTTTTTTAACTTGATTTAACAAGAAAGTGTTATGATTAGAAAATCTTGCTGATAAACAATTATTGTCTTTTGAAATGCTTCCATCAGTGTCCATCAATCCTCTAAGGCAAGAGAGGAATAGTCTCTTTTCTTTTATTATCTCTTTAGGGATTATACTCCTATTTTTTATTTTTGAGCCAAAATTTAAGCCATAGTCTTTTCTTAGCATCTCGCATAGCGCTTTGGATCGTATATCTAAATAGAGAACGTTTTGAGATTCACTCTCTCTTATTGCGGCATCTATACTTGTTGATTCTTTTACTATTTTGCGGAGATAATTAAAGTACGGTAGGTCATACCTTTTATCTCCTGAGATTCTCAAAAAATATTTTGTTAGGGTTCCATCTCCTAGATAAACTCCGATAATCTCAGCTAATCTTTCGTCCAAGAGAGGACTCTTTATTTCTTTTAGATTTGTAATCTTGTGAACAGAACTTTTTCCGCCAAGAGATCTCCATTCTTTTATCTTATGCGGATATTTTTTGTTTAGCGAGGCCATACCTGCCCTTCCCCCTTTTACGGCCCCCCAATTGTCTAGGAGAATAGAGTAATTAATTTTCTTTGGATCTTGATGAGATAATCTGCACAGCTCTTCAAATAAACTTTGAGGGAGTGCTAATTTCTCTTGAGAGTATTTTTTAAATGTAGAATATGGGATTTTTTGGGTCAGTTTGCTTAAGAAGTTTTTTATGCTTTCATCTTGGATGCATCTTAAGATGAATCCTCTTTGTTCCCTCTTTTTAAACAAAACTCTCATTCTCGAATAAGGAAAGTCTTGCTTATAAACTTTATCCTAAGCTACTTGGCTGTAGGTCCTGATAAATAGAAAGTTTAGATGTATTTATGGTTTTCTATTTATGAGAAAGCTAATTGGTAACATGCCCCCAAAAACTTTTCACTTTACTCTCTTAAACTTTATATTCAAAAGCGAAAACTTTTTCCACGATTGCTTAGTCCTAGGGATTAACTCCCAACTTTTTCCTTAACTATAAGTCTTCTAGGCCAGGTTTTCCTTCTACAAATTGACATTCTAATCCTAATTTTATAAAATAATTACACATAGCTTGACAAGCGAACCTTTCAGTAGAATAATGAGTTCCACCTAAAACATTTATTTTATGCTCTTTAGCAAAATCATGAGCTTTTTGTGAATGAGAATTTAATGCAGTTATTCCAGTTACAAATGTATTTACACCTTCTTTTGCAATTTCTTGTAACATTTCAATATCATTTCCACCACCAGCTATCACTGCGATAACTCTGTCTTTGATACTTGGACTTCCATATTGATATAAACTAACTCTATGTCCGACTGCTTCTTCAAATTTTCTTGATAAATCTGCAGTTGTTCTTAATTTTGTTTTTCCAAATACCCCGCATAAAGCTCCAAAATATGGTGCAAATGGTTTTCTAGGTTTTATTTCTAAAGCATTCGCTAAAGTTGAGCTTGTTGAATATTCTCCATAATTATCTAATGGGACGTGTAAATTGTAAATTGAGATTCTTCTTGCTTTAAATTTTTTCAATAAATCTCGATTCATCTGCTGAAAGACTTTTGGAGCTTTTGTAATATCCCAAATAGAAGGATGATGAACAAAAAGCAGAGCATCTTCTGTTTTTTGCTAAAATATATTTCATCACGTCTTC
>JAHIEM010000139.1 GCA_018901625.1 Nanobdellota archaeon | reverse complement strand
CCCTTTATGTTCTTCACTTTTAGTTCAGTATCCTTATGAAATTCTACGATTTTCATTATAGTTCTAATAGAACTATTAAGTATTTATACTTTTAGGTTCACTTTATAGTTAAAAAGAACTTCAGAAAGCTAAGCTGTTACTCTAAACAGAAATATTTAAAAACCTCGCTTTTCCATTATTATTGTCTAGTTCTAAGATTTTAGGGCTAGTTGGTGCTGATGCGATTAAACAAAAAATGGCAATATTCGTAATAAAGGTTACAACTAATAAAGAAGATAAGGCAATGGATATGATTACAGACAGAGTCACAAAGAAATCTCTTCAGGTTCAATCAGTATTTCGCCCGCATGGCCTGAGAGGATACTTATTCTTAGAATCAGAAGAAAGAGAGAATGCAGAAGAGGCAGCCTACGATTTACAATATGTTAAGGGAATAATCGGGAAAACAATAACCTATGAAGAAGTAAAGAATATGCTGGAGCCAAGTGTTGCTGAAATGAAGATAGAAAAGAATGATATTGTGGAAATTTTGGCAGAACCTTTCAAAAAAGAAAAAGCGAAAGTTTTAAGAGTAGACAAACAAAAGGAAGAAGCAGTGGTTACTCTGCTTGAAGCAGCAATTCCAATCCCAGTCACAGTCAAGTTAGATAACATAAAAGTTATAAGGCGTGAAGAAGACGAGGAAGAATCAGCAGATGATTCAGACAGTGATGTGGAGATGATATAACAAAATGATAGTGAAATTAATTATTGAGGGCGGAGACATGAAGCCGAATGCTTCAATCAGCCAGAAGCTCGGACCAATGGGAATAAATATTGGAAAAGTAATTCAGGATGTTAACAAAGAAACTTCTGGTTTTAAGGGAATGAAAGTTCCAGTAGAACTAGATGTAAATCCGAAGACAAAAGCATTCACAATACACGTTTCCAGCCCGCCTACAGCAGAACTTCTCAAAAAAGAACTCGGGATAGAGCTTGCAAGCGGCACGGCTAAAAAGAACAAAGTTGGAAACCTTGCAATAGAGCAGGTAATCTCAATTGCAAAGACTAAACAGGCAAACATGACTGCTGCCAGTTTAAAGGCTGCAGTAAAATCTACCCTGGGCAGTTGCGGCTCTCTTGGAATTCTTGTTGAGAGCAAGGAAGCAAAAGAGACTTCTAATGAAGTTAGTGAGGGGAAATATGATGAAGAAATTAATTCAGAAAAAACAGATGTTTCAGAAGAAAAGAAGGCAGAACTATCAAATTCATTCTTGCAGGTTAAGTCTAAACAAGACGCAGAACTGAAGAAAGAAGAAGAATTGAAAGCAGCAGCAGAAGCTGCAAAAACTGCAGCAGCGCCAGCTGCAGGAACACCGGCTGCAGCAGGAGCAACGCCCGCATCAGGAAAACCAGCTGCAGGAGCAGCGCCAGCAGCAAAAGCAGAAGCAAAGCCAGCTAAGAAAGAAGCCAAGAAGAAGTAAGATTAAGTTAATTCTGAGCTAGTTACTTATCTGAGTCTTCTATTACTAGGTTTTCTGGAATGAATATTTCCCTTCCAGTCCAGTCTTCATAAACACCCCAGCTAATATTTTCAGCTACAGCAGTTCCAAAATCAGTATATCTAACTTCTCGCCTAAATCCCATACACTCAAGATACTTTTGAGAGTATTTTGTATCTTTAGCTGTTGCTGATTTGCTTTTATTAACAGGCCGACAAGACTTATCCAAAAAAGAGGTTGCAAAAAGTTTAGGATACAATTTTGCAAAAGCAAACAAATGGAACACGAAATTATACAGAAAAGCAGAAGTAGTAAGATTTATTAATGATATAAAACCATTTAAAGCTGAGGGGAATGTAGTATAACCTGGATTGATATTTCAAACATATCAAGGGGAATTAGTATCCTAGCCTTGGGAAGAATCTCAAGTAAGTTAGTGATCCCGGTTCAAATCCGGGCATTCCCATTTATACTAAGTTTTTTAAACCATTCAAAACATCAAATAATAAGATGAAAACAAAAAAAGTAAAATCAGCAGGAAGATTCAGAGCAGGGTACGGAAGCTATGTAAGAGGAAAGATTACTGATTTAGAATCAAAACAGAGAAAAAAACAGCCATGCCCCTTCTGCAAGAAAACTGTCAAAAGATTATCTTCAGGAATCTGGCAGTGCAAAAACTGCAATAAGAAATTTGCATCTCACGCATACTACCTAAACAAATAAATTAAAAATGGACAACGATCCCTATCTTCACGGCATTACATCAGGAATGGATGGCAGGCATTTTAGAGAATGCCCTTATGACAAAGATAATCAACACGATCAACATATTAGATGGAGGGAAGGATGGGGGCTTGGCAGAACCTGCTTGGAATGGGATAATCCCGCGAACATACCTGTAAAAAAACATTTAACAAGAGAAAAAGATGGAAGAGTCACATTAAGGCTTATTCCAGTAGATGAATCAGAACCAATTGTCCCAGGAATAGGAGGGCCTATTCAAGACCCATCAGCTTAAACAAATAAATTTAAATAACAACAAAACTAATAAACAAAATGAAATCACTCATGAATCTAATTCAGAGGAAAAGTTTCCAAAGAAAAACCAGGAGGTTTGTTATGCATGGCTAATTACAAATGTTTCGGATGTGGAAAGCAGATTTCTCACAAATCTCTTGAAAAGAGATTTGTATGCCCGCACTGCGGAACCAAAATATTCTTTAAACCGCGAAAGCACATAGCCAAAATCAAGGCAGTATAAATATGAACTTAGATAAAGAGACTCAGGAAAAGATACAAGAGCTTCAGATTCTCGAGCAAAACCTGCAGCAGATAACACTTCAGGAGCAGGCTTTCCAACAGGAGATTCACGAGACAGATTCAGCACTGTCGGAAATAGAAAAGACAAGTGAAGATGTTTACAAAATTGTCGGGAACATAATGATAAAAATTGGAAAAGCAGACATCTCAAAAGAACTTAAAGAAAAAAAAGATATTCTCTCGCTAAGACTTAATTCTATCGAGAAACAAAGCTCTTCTCTAAGGGAAAAAACAGAAAAACTCAGAGAAGAAGTTGTCAAGTCAATGAAAGCTTAGCTTTTTGCTATTAAATAATTAGTAAAAAGAGCATAGAAATATTTATAAACTCCTTACTTTTAAAACTGCTATGGTACTGAAAAAATTAAAAGAGTTGTTTGGCAGTTCTCCGCAGGAAGCAGAGTATCTTGAAATTGATTTAAACAGCACAGAGCCAAAGAAGAGCAAAATTCTCGTTCGCCCTTTTGTTTTAAAGCAATTTGATGATGTAAACGAGATTCTAAACTCCCTGAGAGAGGGATATACAATTGCAGTAATAGACATGAAATCCCTAAGAGCAAAGGATGTTGTAGAACTTAAACGGGCAATTTCTAAGATCAAGAAAACAGTTGAGGCTCTGGAAGGAACAATTGCAGGATTTGGGGAAAACACCCTGATAGTAACTCCTAGTTTTGCAGAAATCTACAAGGCTCCTGCACTTAAAGCTCCTGCAGCAGACAAGTTGGATACTTATTAGTTTTTATCATGCTATAAAATCTAAGAAAACCTACTAAACCTCACCTCTTTGGTTCTAATAAGCTCAAGATTACAGTTAACTTTCAAGCAATTAGCTTAATAAACCCATATTTCTAGGGATTATCATGAAAACCCTGTTCATAGAAGCATTAAGGAAACTAAACCTCAACAAGGAGAAACTAGCTGAACTAGAGTCCCAGCTGCCTCGTACTATATATATAGCATACTCTATTCAGTACAAAAATCTGGCAGAACAAGTCAGAAAAGAGATAAAAAGCAAAGTTCTAGGCTTTTCACAAGTTTTAGGGTGCTCAGACATTAAGACAAGCGCCAGTGCAATTCTCCTGATAGGGGAGGCAAGATTTCACGCTCTAAACCTCGCACTATCCTCAAACAAGCCAGTTTTTATATTTGACAATCACTCTATCAGCAGGATAACTGAAAGAGAAATAAATGAAATAAACAAAAGAGAGAAAGGAAAGTATCTCAAATTCCTCGCATCAGACAACATAGGGATACTTGTTTCTTCAAAACCTGGTCAGAATAACTCAAATATTGCTCTAAAATTAAAAAAACAGCTCGAACTAAAAGGCAAGAAAGCATATTTGTTTACCTCAGACAATATTTCTGTTTCAGAACTGGAGAATTTTCCAGATATAGAAATCTGGATAAATACTGCCTGCCGCGGCCTCTCACTAGATTCCAACAAAATAATTAATTACTCAAGAATTAAATCAAAAAATATCTAGCAGATAATATATTCTCTACAACAATAAACTTTATAAACCCTCATTACTGCAGAGTTACAACAAAAAATGAATAAGAAAATCTTTAGTTTGTTCTTATTAACAGTAATTCTAGAATTAACTCTAGTTTTAGCTTCTAGTTTCTCAGTAGATTTAACAAGCACTGCTCTTTCACAGGCTAAGACTTCAGAAACATTCACTATAACTCCAGCAAATACTTCAAATTCAGTTGATGTCTCTTTTGAATTTCCTCAGATAAGGGATGAACAAAACGGACTAATCCAATTTACTGCAAATCCTAGCTCTTTTCCAAATCTAAATTCTACCCAGACATTTACTATAAGCACCACAGCTGATTACTCTAAGATGCTGATTGGCAAGACATATTCTGGCGCACTGATTGTTAAAAACTCAGCAAACTCTTCTGACAGCCAGTCAATCACACTTAACCTGATTAGGTCTTATTGTGATTATGGGGAAAAAGGAACAAACCTCTCAATAACAAAATTTACTGTTAATAACCTTGACGGGGATGATGAGGAATGGTTCCCTCTGGAAGAGATTGAAGTAAAGGTAAGAATTGAGAATAACAATCCAAGTGATGGCGCAAGAATTGACACTGTTGTTGAGTTAGGATTGTATGACTCAAAGGGAAAAGAGCAGCTTGACCTAGACTCTGTTGATTTAGGAAGAATAAAAGGAGATGACACCAAAGAAACAACATTCACATTCACAGTTCCATCAGACTTAGGAGTAGACAGCTCTTCATACTACCTGGCTGTTAAAGCATACCAGGATGGCAAGAAAGACCAGGTTTGCACAAGCAAATACGACTCTTCTTTCTACAAGAGCATAACAATCTCCAGGCAAGATGATGATGAAAAGCAAATTAGTTTTACTGATGTCTCAATTGCCCCTTCACCTGCCCAGTGCGGAGAAGAAATTACTCTAAGAGCAAAGGTTGCAAATGTTGGAGACAGAGACCAGGAAGAAATAAAGATAAAGGTGTTCAGCAGAGATTTAATGTTAAATGATTACAAAGTAATAAGTGATTTAACTCAGGATGACTCTGCCAAGACAATAGAGTTTACATTTAATGTTCCTGCAAACATCACAGAGAAATCATACACTATAGAGCTAAGATCTCTCTACGACTTTAATGATGACTATTCTTCAAGCGATGACGACGCATATGATGAACAATCAGAAGCTAAATATCTCTCTCTGATAGTCAATGGAAATTGCGTATCTTCAGCACCTGCAGAAACAGTCCAGATTATTGCTTCTCTGGAATCTGAAGCAAAAGCAGGAGAAGAAATGCTAATCAGAGCAAACATAAAAAACATTGGCAATACAGCAACAACTTTCTTAATAATTCCTTCAGGCATTGAAGGATTTTCAACTCTGGAAAAAGTTGACCCGCAATCAATCACACTTAATGCAGGCCAGTCACAGGATGTCTTAATTTACTTGAGACTAAATAGCGGCGCTTCAGGCGAGCAAACATTTAACATAAACGCGATTTATGGCGGAAAAACAAAATCATTCAGAATTGCGCCTTTCACAATCCAGGCAAAGAAGAGCATATTAGACTTGTCCTTCTTTAGCAATATTAAAGACAATTGGTTTATCTGGATAATTGTTCTAATCAATGTAGTTCTTATTGCGCTGATAGTTGTTGTAGCAATAAGAATTGCAAGAAAGTAATTCTCTATAAAGTTATTTAAACCATAATTCTCTTTATTACTCATGAACAAAGAGAGCAAGAGAATATTTTTTATCTTCTTAAGATACCTAATTTTAGTCCTAATTGCTCTCCCAAACCTCTTCATATTCTACCTAATTCTTACGCCCCTGACAGTCTACCCTGTAAACTTTTTGCTTAACATATTCTACTCCCCTGTCCTAAATGGGAGTCAGATAACAATCAACCACACTGTTATAGAAATTGTTGATGCGTGTGTGGCTGGCTCAGCTTACTACCTCCTGTTGTTGCTTAATCTGGCTATTCCAATGAGCATAAAGAAGAGACTTGCCTCAATTGCATTTTCATTTGCCCTCTTCCTGACTATGAATATTGCCAGAATCTCTATCTTTACAATACTCCTCATAAACGAGTTCAGATATTTTGACCTAACTCACAAGATATTTTGGTATGTCCTCTCGGGAGTGTTAGTATTCTTAGCATGGTTCATAACAATAAAAACATTCAAAATAAAAAAGACCCCTTTTGTTAGTGATATTAAATTTTTCTACAATCAGATAAAAAAACACAAGAAGTAAAATGCTCTCAGAAATTCTCTCAAACATAGCCTCTTTCCTTGTGAGCACAATCGGCTCACTTGGTTACTTCGGGGTATTCTTGCTCATGGCAATTGAGAGCTCATTTATTCCCTTCCCAAGCGAGATAGTTCTTATACCTGCAGGCTATCTAGTATTCCAAGGCGAGCTCTCTGCATCTTTAGTATTCATCTTCGCAGTTCTGGGAAGTCTTGCTGGCGCATTTATCAACTACTACATTGCACTAAACCTCGGCAGAGGTTTAGTGAACAAAATAGTATGCAGATACGGGCGGATTTTCTTCATAGACTGCAACAGCATAATAAAGTCAGAGAAATTCTTTGAAAAACACGGCGAGATAACAACATTCACAGGAAGGTTGATTCCAGTAATACGCCAGCTTATCTCACTCCCAGCAGGTTTTGGGAGGATGAACATTGCAAAATTCTCGTTTTATACATCTCTCGGAGCTGGAATCTGGAGCGCAGTACTCATCTACTTCGGCTATATCTTCGGCCAGAATCAGCAATTAATCCAGCAAAACCTTCACATAATCACGTTGGTTGTTTTAGCAGTTGCAGCTCTGATTCTGATGATTTACATACTTAAAAAAAGAAGAAAAAATAAAAATTATATTTAATTCTCAGAATAATCTCAAATTCATGTGTATATTCCATGGAAACTGCGCGCTTT
>JAHIEM010000138.1 GCA_018901625.1 Nanobdellota archaeon | reverse complement strand
AACAAAACCGAAAGGTTTAAATAGTTCAAAAATATAGATTTATTATCACCTCTTTTTGCCCAGGAGAGGCTCGAGGCATATCTACTTTATTTGCTGAAGAGCCTCTTCAAGGGTTTATATTCTTGTTCAAAAAGCAAGGGTTTATATACTTGAGAGATATAGAAGTATATCAGAGGTTATACTTCTTAGAAGATTAATACTCAATTTAAGGAAATAAGATTTCTTTAATAGTTCAAATTTATACGAAGATTAAGGCATTAATTTTTTAGTTTCTGCCCTTCGTTTCATATTTACTATGCAGTCTATTGGCATTAATTTTTGTTACTTGCCTCTGCATATTAATATTCATAAAAAAGAGATTTTTTAGTGGATTACTAGCATTAATTTTTTAGTTTTTGCTCCCACTTTTTTTCATACTCAACAAAAAGAGATTTACGAGTTTATGCCTTTAACTTTTTAGTTTCAGGCTCTCGTATTCATATTCACAAAATCTATATAATCTTAAAAACTTCACAGATTAATGGAATTATCTATACAAGAAGCACTAAACCTAGCGCTAAAAGCGCACCAAGAAGGAAAGCTAGAAGAAGCAGAGAGAGTATACAGAAAGATTCTGAAAATTAATCCTGATAACCCTGATGCAAACCACCTATTAGGGCTAATTGCCCATCAAACAGAAAATTATAAAGAAGCACTAAGTCTAGTAAAAAGAGCAATAGAAATCAATCAGAATAATGCTGTTTATTACGGAAACCTGGCAATGATTCTTGACAAATTAGAAAGACAAGAAGAATCTATAGATGCTTTCAAGAAAGCAATAAAAATAAATCCAGACTATCAGGGAGCGCATCTTGCCCACTACAATCTAAGTATTTTTTATAAAGAGAAAAACAAATTAAAAGAAGCACTAGAACACCTCAACAAGGCAATAGAAATAAAAGAAGATTTTGCAGAAGCCCACTGGAATAGGAGTCTAATACTTCTTCTCCAGGGAAAGTTCAAAGAGGGATGGAGTGATTACGAATACAGGTTTAAAAAACAAAATCCAACTGACTCAAGAAAATATCAGAAACCAGAGTGGGATGGCTCACCACTAGTTGGAAAAAGAATCTTAGTCATCTCAGAACAAGGGTATGGAGACAACATACAATTTGTAAGATACCTCCCTCTTATAAAAAAGCAATCAGCACATATTATCTTAGAGTGCAAAGACAATCTCAAAGCACTACTAGAAGATTCTGATTCAATTGACGAATTTACTGAAAAAGAGAATTATTCTAAAATTAAATTTGATTTCTACATCCATCTTATGAGCCTGCCGAGAGTATTTAACACAGACTTAAACACTATTCCAAACAAGACACCCTATCTCAAGTCTAATTCTGAGCTTGTCAGTAAATTCAAAGAAAATATAACCTCAGATAAATTCAAGATAGGAATATCCTGGGCAGGAAATCCAAACCAAGAAGAGGATAAGAATAGGTCAGCAAGATTTGAGAAATTTAAAATATTAAAAGAAATTCCAGAAATCCAACTCTACTCACTGCAGAAAGGAGAATCATCCAGCCAGTTAGATGACCCAGATATCACTAACCTCTCTCCGGATATAAATAATTTTGCAGACACAGCAGCGATTATAGAAAATTTGGATTTAATAATCTCAATAGATACTTCAATAGCTCATTTAGCAGGAGCACTGGGAAAGCCAGTCTGGACTCTTCTATCATTTATTCATGACTGGCGCTGGCTCCTAAATAGAAATGATTCTCCGTGGTATCCAAACATGAGGTTATTCAGGCAAAAAGAAAAAGGAAACTGGGATAGCCTATTTCAAGAAGTTAAAATTGAATTAAAAAAACTAATTGATTCTCGCCTTCTTAAGTCTTCTAAGCTCGTGATGGACAAATAGCTCTCCTGTCCCTGTTTGTTTAGCTAAGATTTCTTTCTTAATAAAAAGCAAGAGAAACGCTCCTAACAAACCTGCAAGTGCCACAATTGCAAAAACTAAGTTAAATGAGAACAGAGTCACAGTAATGCCTCCCACAGCCCCTGCAATACCGGGCCCGAGCCCTACAGCAACAGCATCTACCCCCCACTCAGTGCTCTCCTTTCCCTTATCCATATGCTTAGCAAAGATGCTGGTCCACCCAGCAGTAGACATAGCTAAACTAGCTCCTAAAAGAGCCTGCAATGCGTAAATATGCGCAGAGGAAGCAGCAGAGATATACCCTAAAGGAACTAGCGCAGCAACTAATAATCCCCAAAACATAAATCTAAATGCAATTTTCTGGCTCTTATCAGCCTGCATGCCAAAGGGAACTCTTAACAAGCTCCTAGTAATTAGGTGAACAGCAGCAGCCATACCGACAACAAAAGCAGTAAGTTTCAAAGAATCAACAAGATACAAAGCAAATATCGGAGAGATTAAACCCCAACCCGAATAAAAAATAAGGTCAGAATAAATCAGATATTTTATTATCTTATTCAGTTTTATCATCTTCGCCTCTTTTATCTGGTGAGGAGTATAATAAATATCGAGATTTAAACCTTTCTTTTTATTCAAAACAACCCCAGATATATGTTTTATTGTTTGTTTTTGTTCTTCTAACTATCTTTTCTTCTAGTAACTTTTCTAATGTGTGAATAACTGTACAATAAGCATAGCTTATCTTTTTAGATATTTGTCTAGCTGACAGATTATTATCTTTTAATAGGTCTAAAATTAATTTTTCGGTAATTTTTCTATTTTTAGGATTTTTCTTAGTTCTCCTTTCTATAATAAACTTTACTTCATCCTCTTTGAATGAGAGATTACATGTGGAGAATTCTTTAGACAATCCTTGAACATCCCTATAAAACCTTTCAATGTCCTGAGTGCCTAGAGTGAATAAATAACTGCTAGCCTTTTTATTAAACTGAATTTTAGAACAGTTATAACTGCAACCCGTAACCAGCTCGCGTATTCCGTTTATAAGCTTTTTATTTACACTATAAACAGAAATAACATCTCTTACATTCCCCTCATCTACAATGAACGCAACTATGCAAGCCAATTTACGTTTTTTATCAGCGCTATTTAAAATTCTAGCTGGAATATCAGAATCGTGAGAACGATAAGATTCAATAGAATAATACTTTGAGAGAATGTCAGTTATCGCCTTAGGAAATCTTAATTGATACTTTCCCTGAGTCAAGTAAACCGATTTCTCAAATTTTCCGAAACAGTTTTCAAGCTTTTTAACAAAATTATCAACTTGAGCCTTATTCTTTTGCGTATACGAAGGAGTAAAATCTCCAGCAGCGCCATCTCCAAACAGATGAATTACAATGCTGTCCAATTCTGGAGTTATCTTTATTGGCAAGATTGGCGCAGTTATTACTAACCCGCTACCGCCAGACCTATAGGAAATAATATTGCTATGCAAGTTTTCTATCTTCTCATTATTTAATCCTATTAGTTCTAAAACAAGAGATAGGGGCATAAATTTTGGGTGAATTTTTTTAGTTCTTTCATCTAATCTTTCGCCAGCAATCCAATATTTCACGTCTCCCCCATTAAATTTTGTTTTTAATTTTTTGTTAATCCAAATAGACAACTCAAAATAATTCTTACAATTTAATTGGTTCATAGAATGACTAATCAAATTCTTTCTATAGTTTTTGCTCAATAAAACGTATGTCTTACCTTCTGGAAAATCTTTTACGCTAACAAAATCCATAAATCATTAAAGAACTAGAGAGATATATAAACTTTATTATACACCATTTACCGCAATATCATTGGTTAGCTCTAGCTATCTCTTCCTTATCAAAGGAAGTATAATGACAACGACCACAGTATAACCTATCCTTCGCCTTCATCAAAAATACTCCTGCCCCGCATCTCGGACAGTACCTGTCTCTCTTAACAACATCTCCAGAAACCTTATAGAACTTCCATTTCTGGCTAGTAGGCTTGTTCACATGTTTTTTCTTTCCTTTCTTTTCTTTTTTTTCTGCCATCTTAAGTTTCTTTCTTAAATGAAAGAGCTAGGAAATCATCAGATTTCCACAATGTTAAAAATTTTGTTTTAAGTTTTAGCTGCTGCTTTCAGTTTAGGTTTAGGTTCTACTAAATCAAGATTATCTTTACTTTTGTATATATTTGCTACAATCAGAAAAGTATTTCTCCCAAACTTTCCCCTAATGCTCTTAACAGCAACGAGATCGTCAGAAGATTTAAATTTTTCAGCAGCAATCTTGGCTGCCTCGGGTATGCTCGGGTTTTTATCTGCCTCTACAACAATCTTAACTTCTGTTCTATTCAACAAAATATTTTCTTTTTCTTCTAAAACTTTCATTTTTACTTAGTCTTAACAGCGTAAAGACCTGGCTTCTTAATCTTTAGTTTAGTTGCAACTTCAGATTTCTCTGAATCAAAAATCATAATCCTTCCCTTAAACTCTTCATTATACTCCTGACTCCCGCACTCAGGGCACTTGTCTCCCTCATAAATTCTCTTGCATATCTTGCACGCTCTTCTGCTAGTCATTTTACCAAAATCCTCCAGAAAATATTCTTGACAGTCTTACAGGACAGCCCCCCACGACGCAACCTGCACGATTAACCGTCCGGCCATTATATACGCACCTGCCATTCTCATCGTCAATTTCAGTGTAAGAAGTACAACCTGGCTCCGTTTTAACACTGCTCTTTTGAACAACACCTTCCCCCCCAATGCAGTCAGATAATTCTTCTGCCATTTTATTTCTTCTTCACCTTCTTCTTTTCTTTCTTCTCACTATCCTCTTCTGTTTTTGCAGCCGCTTTCTGCTTCTTTTTATCAGCTTTAATCCACTCTATCTTTCCTAATCCAGGCTGTCTCATTGTCAGTCCAATCTTAGGCTCTCCAGCCTTAAAAGAAATTGCAACAACTCTCGCCAGGCAATTATCCCCCTTATGCAGGCTCTTCTTTCCAGACTTGCCTGTTAAAGTTCCTGATTTAGAAAATGAGACATAATCTTCCATAGTCTGGGATATGTGAATCATTCCCTGTATAACTCCCAAATCCATAAAAGCTCCAAAGTTAGTTATCTCTGCAACAGTCCCGTAAACAAGCTCGTGCAGTTCTGGCTTCCAGATTAAAATCTTAAATCTCGAGTTATAATAAGCAGCCCCGTCTCCAGGAATAATTATTCCCTCCCCAACATCTAGCACTCCAACTACAGAAACAGCAACACCAAGATCCTTATTAATAAATCCCTTATAAGTCTCCTTCAATTGCTGTTCAACAGCCTCCTTAGTAGAGAGCCCGAATAATCTTGGCTCCACACGTACATAATCTTCTATCTCAGTTAAGTAGAACATGAAAATTAAAGCTAAAAAGCATTTTTAAAGCTTACTATGCCCATCTCACAAGCTTTTTCTTGCGGATAGTGAGGAATTTAGCATTCTTCTTAAGCCTCCTCTTAATTCCCCTGTCAAGACTAGCCACAATACTTCCAGTATTTTTAGAAGCATAACTTACTATTGCATCGTCTGCTTTTCCCTCAGGCATGTCTAAAATAAGAATGCTCTCTCTTCCAATCATCTGCAACGAGAGATCAGCTGCCTCCCTCTCAGACATTTTAAGTTTCATGTCCTTGGCAAGATGATTAAGCTCCTCGATAACAATCTCTGGAACAATTACTTTCTCCCCTGGAAAAACATCTCCCAACTGCTCAAACAAACTCACTCCCTGCTTAATGCAAGTCAGAATAAAGTTTGTGTCTAAGATTATCATTCCCATAAATCGAAATCATGCTTTTTAAAATGTGGCATTCCATAATTTAATTCTTGATAAAACTGCTAATTTAGCAAACTTTTAAATATTACCATTCCTAAACTGACACATGCAAGAGAGGGATAATATACTCAGGATATTACGCGAAACCAAAACCGCAATTGAAAAAGAAGATGTTATATCTCTAAAAGAGCTAAGTAATCAAACACTTCATACAGCTTCAATCTATAGAGATACAGACAACATAGGCATAGCTGTAATAGTCTATGCACTAAGCAAGCTAATAGAAAGGAAAAACTACCGAATGTATAAAAACTGGCCAAAGTTCTTCAAAAGGTTTAATCTCTGTCTAGATCGCGCAATTATTGCTCTTGAAAAAAACCAGGATAAATACTTTGTAAGCCAACTGAAATGCGTAAGAAAAGAGATTGGGAGTCTAACAGGAAATCTAAAGAAGCATATCCAAGAGGTTTTCAAGAAGGCAGAGATAAACAAAGCTTCGAGAGTATACGAACACGGAATAAGCATGCAGCAAACAGCAAAGTTGCTAGGAATCTCTATCTGGGATCTTGCAGAGTATGCTGGCCAGACAGGAATCTCAGATGTGAATCTCTCAATAACTCTCCCAGTAAAAAACAGAGTTAAAATTGCAATGGAGATTTTTGAAAAATGAAAGTAATAATCTTCGATTCAAGCACAATCATAAACTTCACAATGAACGGCCTGCTCGACGTGTTCAGAGAATTGAGAAGAAACTTTCAAGGCAAATTTATCATACCTCGCTCTGTAAAATACGAGACAATTGACAGGCCTCTAAACATAAAACAATTCGAACTCGGAGCTCTGAGCATCCAAAGGCTGCTAGAAGAAAAAGTTATCGAGCTGCCAGAAGCAGTTCAGGTAAAAGATGAAGAAATAATAATCAGAACGCGCGAACTGCTGAAAAGGGCAAATAAAGTTTTCCTCGCAAGAAACGAATTTATGCACATAATAGATGAAGGAGAAGCAAGCTGCCTTGCCTTAAGTCAGATACTTAGTGAACGAGGAATAAGAAATGTAATTGCAGTCGATGAAAGAACAACCAGAATGCTCGGAGAAGTTCCAGAAAATCTCAGAAAATTATTTGAGAAAAAGTTTCACACAGAAGTAAAAATGTTCAAACAAGAGATGCCAGGTCTAGAAAACATAAAATTCATACGTTCATCAGAGCTGGTGTATGTTGCATGGAAAAAAGGGCTGGTTAAAATGAAAAGCAGCAAGGTTTTAGACGCACTTCTCTATGCAACAAAATTCAAGGGCTCCTCAATATCTCATGAAGAGATAGAAGAGATAAAACACCTCTAAAAAACTATTTAAACCAGACTTCTCTGCTTTTGTCAAGGGTGTATAGTTCAATAGTTAGAATGTTCGCCTCCAGCAAATTTGCGAGAGAGCGAAAGATGGGGGTGCAATTCCCTCTACGCCCATAACCTTTAAATATCTCAAATCTGTAGTATAAAGATGACTAAAAAAGAGGAAATCAAAGAAAAGTCTCGTGAGAAGCAATTAAGAAAGTCACACGAAGAACTTAATGGGATTCTAGTTGAAAATTTTATGCACCTCCAGAGAGTCATGTCAGACCAAGCCTCAAAGATGGACAAATTGTCAGAAAGCATAGCAAAACTGCTTGAATTATTTGAGATGTCTGCGCGAAGTTTCATGGCATCCCCAGTAATAGAAGAAGCAGAAAAAGATAAAGAATTTCTAGAAAAACTTAATGCCCTTCTAGAGCAAAACAAGACAATCGCAAAGGGCTTAACTTTAATGGAAGAGAAGTTTAGAGAAAGAGTTTATGGGGGTCCGCATACAGAATTCCAGCAGCCAAGACCAATGCAAAACTCATTCAACCCGCAAAGCCAACAGCCAGGTCAGGTAAACAATATTAAAAGACTTCCAAGGTTCTGATAAAATGAGGAAAAAAGATTACAGAACTCTCTTCTTAAAAGAATTCACAAGAAATCTCATCCAGAATTCTAAACCAAAAAAAGAACTGCTCCCCTACCACCCAGTTAAACAAAAGCTTCACGAGGCGCATATCTTTCACGAGACAGAACAACCTCCGAACATGCAGTTCTTACCCCCAATTTCAAGTTCATATGAAGAGAGTGGAAGAATCAATCTCGGATTTACCCGTTTTCAAGAAAACTCACTAACATCTGGGATGACTCCCTCAATAAAACCATCCACAATAGAAATCTCCACACCAACTCCACAGCAAGTCAGTGCAAGTAAACCCACACCAGCAGTGGTTATTCAAACAAGGAGCACAAAAGTAAATGTGCCTCAAAATATGGGGAGTGCAATAAGAATCAGTCCTGAAGAGCAGAGAATGCATCAAAAGATACAACAACAAATTCAACAGCAAAGAATGCCGCCTCAAAAAACAATGATTCCCCTGCAACAAACCCCCCACATCGTACCTCTTAGAATGATGCCCATGAGTACTCAGGGAATAAATCCTGCAATATCATCAATCACCCCAACACCACAATCATTGCCCCAGAATTTTAACCTGGCAAAGATTGACCCCTTGATAAGAGATAATGCTATCACAGCAATAGAATGCACTGGCCCTGGAAAACCAGTAATAGTTAAGAGCATTGGAAGAGTTAGCCCAACACGCGTAATGCTCTCAGAAAGCGAGATAAAAAGCATAATAGAGACATTCTCAAAGCAGACTAAAATCCCAATGTTAGAAGGAATGTTCAAAGCAGCAGTTGGAAATTTAGTAATAACCGCAGTAATCTCGGATTTTGTAGGTTCAAGGTTTATAATTAACAAATACACTCCATACTCTCTTATTGAGGGAATGTAGGAAATTTTTGCCGATTCTTCTTAATGAGATAAGTAAATCTTAATTCTTAGCACTGCTTTTGCCCGGATTATCTTGCTTAATCTGACATTCTATTAATTATCTATATCAGGATAATTTAATTTATCATTTGCATATGTCTAATAGGTTTTCTTAGATTCCCTCTTGCAACAGGAATAGAATCCTCAAAAGTCTACTATGTTCAGTTCTGAACTTAATTTAACTTTATGTAAAGATATTTAATCTGGATGAAGATTATATTTCAATGAATAATCTAAAAGATGAGTATAAAAAACACAGGCAAGAAATAGAGGCAAGATTAGCTGAATTTTCCCAGTTAAACTCAAAAGAGCATGTGAAAGAACTATTTTTCTGCATTTTAACTCCTCAAAGCAATGCAGAAAAGTGCTGGCAAGCTATAAATGAGATAAAAAATTGCATCATTGGAGAAAATGAACTGAGAGATTGTTTAAAATCTAAGACTCGCTTCTATAAAAACAAAACAAAGTACATATTAGAGGCAAACAAAAAATGGAATGAGATAAGAGACAAGATAAACAGAGAAAAAGACCCTGCAAAATTGAGGAATTGGATTGCAGAGAATATTAAAGGGTTAGGGATGAAAGAATCAAGCCATTTTCTAAGAAATGTAGGCAAGTCAGATAATCATTTGGCAATTTTGGACAGGCACATCTTAAGAAAAATGCAAGAACTAAGGCTAATCAAAGAAATTAAAATCAAAAACAAGAAAGATTATCTTGAAAAAGAGAAGATATTAAGAGAGTTTTCAAATAAGCTGAACATCCCGCTAGACCATCTAGACTTATTATTCTGGAAGCTAGAATCTGGAAGAATATTTAAATAACTCCCATTCTAAACATTAACATGAAAAAAACAACAGTCATCAGCATAATCTTAATTATAATCTCATTCTTAGCATCAGCATATTTTTACTATCAGATTCCAGGAGACATAATCGCATCTCATTGGAATGCTGCAGGAGAAGTAAATGGCTACATGTCAAAATTTATTGGGTTGTTTCTTTTTCCATTAATCATCTTATGCATTTACTTGTTGTTTCTTCTTATACCAAAAATAGACCCTCTTAAAGAGAATATTAAAAAATTCAGAAAGTATTATGATTCATTTATCTTGATAATCATGCTATTCATGACTTATGTCTTTGGATTCACACTTGCTTTTAATCTGGGTTATAAGTTTAATATGACTTATGCAGTTATTCCTGCAATTGGAATTTTATTTATTTATATAGGATATATTTTAAAGTTCTTAAAAAGGAACTGGTTTATTGGAATCAGAACTCCCTGGACAATAAGCAGTGAGATTACCTGGGGAAAAACTCATAATCTTGGCTCTGTTTTATTCAAGATTTCAGGAATATCTGTCTTGCTCGGAATTTTCTTTGAAAAATATCTTCTCTGGTTTATCCTTATCCCAACAATCAGCTCTGTAATAATTCTCTTTATATACTCTTATGTTGTTTATAAAAATATTAAGAAAAAATGAAAAACCTAATAACAAAGCAGAAAATAGAAAAATATTTCAAAATAACAGAAACAGCACTAAAACAAGCAAAGAAAAGTGTAATTAAAGGCAAAGAAGAGCAAGCAAGAGAGATTATAGAGATGACTTCTAATTACTTATCAGATGCACATCATTTTTATGAAAATAATGATTGGGTAAATGCCTTTGCAGCAATAAACTACGCGCACGGCTGGCTTGATTCCGGAGCTAGATTAAGAATTTTTAATGTTAGTGATAATAAGTTATTTACTGTTTGCTAAGAAATTCTAAGTAATGCTGCCATAATTGGTTTCATTCCAACCCTATAAACAGCATGATAAATTTTTTCCTTATCATTTATCTTAGAAAGATTCAGTGTTATCGCCACCTCTCCTCCTTGTCTCGACATGCTTCTGCTACTAACAATCAATGAATCTTTTGAATCAATGTGCGCATTTTGGAGGTATTTTTCCAAACCATCATAAAGATATTGAAACTTTGGCCCTCTTTCAATTAAGAAAATAATTTGTTTTCCATTGTCTTGTAAGTCAATCCAATGCCCCTGATATACCACTGTGCTTCCGCCAGGATGGCTAACTGTTCTTTCACCAAATCCAATTTTTCTTAATTCATCTACAATTCTCCTTGAAATATAATCAGCAAGATTTTGCCTGTGCATAAGAATTACAACAACCGCCCATTAATAACAATGATTATACTCCACAACATATTTAAATAAACAGAAATCTATAACAAACTATGAAAAATGTGGTGGTTTTAAGTTTAGGCGGCAGTTTAATTGTCCCCGATGATATAGACATCAATTTCCTTGAAAATTTCAGAAGAGTAATCAGAAAACATGAAACTCGATACAAGTTTGTTATTGTCTGCGGCGGGGGGAGTGTAGCAAGGAAATACATCTCTGCCCTGAGAAAATTTGGAAAGTCTGAGTTTCTCCAGTCAATGGCAGGCATCTCAATAACACGGGTTAATGCAAGGTTTCTAACCTACTTGTTTGGAAAAGACGCAAACGAAGGCATTCCCCACAATATGCGCCAAGTTGCAAATCTTCTCAAGAAAAATGATGTTGTTTTCTGCGGGGCACTACGATATGCTGACAAAGAGACATCAGATTCCACAGCAGCCAAGCTAGCCAAATTCTTCAGTTCAGATTTCATAAATCTGACTTTAGTTTCAGGGCTGTATACTCAAAACCCCCTCCAATTCAAAGATGCAAAGTTCATTCCAGAAATTAAGTGGAAAGATTTCCGGAAAAGAGCGAATAAAATAAAATACAAGCCAGGGCAGCACTTTGTGCTGGACCAAGATGCTTCAGAGATAATAATGAATCATAAAATCAAAACATATATTCTAGGCAAAAACCTAAAAAACCTGGATAATCTTCTTTCTGGAAAGAAATTTAAGGGCACAACAATCTCTGGCTAATTCAGAATATGGAAAAAATAATTCACGCGACAACAGCAGAAGAAGCAAGAAGACTGATAGAAAGGCAAGGAAATGCAGAAAAAATAATGGTTCTGGGAAGAGAGATAGGGTTTAATAGGAAAATTCTTGAAACAAAAAAAGTTTCAGTGCTAGTTCTCAGCCATAAAGAAGGAAAAGACAGCCTAAAACAGAGAAATTCAGGATTAAACCAGGTTTTATGCAAGATAGCTAAAGAAAATAGTATAACCCTTGCAATAGATTTTTCAGAATTAAAAACCGAAAACAAAAAAGAAAAAGCCAAAATTCTCTCAAGAATAATTCAAAATATAAAACTAATCAAGAAATATAAAAATAAATTAATTATTCTAAACAAGCCAGAAGATAAATTGAGCTTGTCAGCATTTCTCTGCATTCTTGGAGCTGATACGAAACTTGCCAAGATTGCAAGCGAGAATTAAGAGTTTAAGCATACTCAACCAGACAAAATTCAATCTGACAGCTTTTCCAAAAAGCTAATTTATGAGCTTTATAGAAAGTGTGTATATGAAGTATTAGGCTCAATTGCTAATGGGTCGAATCCCCCCAAGAATGTAAGTATAAAGCTCCTCGATAACTAATTCTTTAGAACATTCAATAGATCATTATAAGGGTATTTTCCATTATGTTTCCATGTTTCTCTATGAGTTTGAATAATCGCATATTGTTTTGTTCCTTCTCGAGTTTTATGTCCACCAAGCATTTTCCTCCACCCGATAGAACCTCTTATTTTTCTTTCACAAAGATTATTATCTAAACTTATTCCTTCAATTTCTATCGCAGTTAGCCAATGATTTTTATAGGCTTTTAATCGATTATCGATAATACTTTGAGCTTCTTTGCACCAATGTTTATAGCTGATTATTTCATTTAATTTTTCTTCAAATTCTTTTTTTCTTCCAATTCGTATTTCCCTTGAAGGATTTTCTTTCAGAAAATCCGACAGTTCTCTATGCAATTTTTTCAATTGTTCATACAATTTTACTATGTTTTTTCTTGGATATTTCTCAGCTTCAAATCTTGCTTTTCTCAACAAATGAACCCAACATTTCTGATACCATTTTGCAAAATTATCATAAACTTTGAAGCAATCACTAATAATCCCCCCATGATAATCTTCTCCAAAAATATCAGTTAATACTCTTCTTGCCCGCGAATTTTGTATTTTTACAAATACAAAATTAGTTGTAACAAACAACCATAAATACCATAATTCTCCATTAACAGGCCAAGAAGTCTCGTCGCTGTAAGCATAATCTTGGTTTTTTAATTCTTCTTCGATTTTGTTATAAGATGGCTCAAGTTTTTCTGCAACCCTTACAATGCAATCATTAATTGCCTTTGGGCTAAAATTAATTTTACCATTAGTAACACTATCGAAGAATTTAGAAATATTTGCATATGACCCAGAAAAATTAAATTTCAATTCAGTAAATAATGTTTGTAAATTATACCCAATCATTCCTCTTTGAGGAATATCTGGATGAGTTCCTATACAGAACTCACCACAATTGCAGGGATAAACCTCTTCCTTAACTTCAATAACTGCTGCTTTAATTATCGCATCATAAACATACCTTATTCGCGTATCAATATCTCTTCTGCGAATAACTTTTCCGCATCGAGGACAAATACCCTCAAGTTTTGCTTTTATTTTTCTGTCAACTTTTTCAGGAGCTTCTTTATTTCCTCCGTTGCTTCCTTCTGGTTTTCCTCTGGGTTTTGGCTCTTCATCTGATTTTTCTTTAGAAGGATATTTGAAAGGCAATTTTGAAGAAGGAGTATTTTCATTTAAAAATTGCCTTAGAAGTGCTTGGGTTTTTTTAAGTTCATTTAGAAGTTCATAATATTTTATCTCAATCTCTTTTCTTTTTTGTCTTTCATAATCTGCATCCTTTTCAGCTTTTTCAAGTCTCTCAAGTAAGTTATTATCTCTCATCTTTAAGAATTACTAAATATACCTCCTTTCCTAAAAATTCTTTTGGACAACTAACTTTAGCACTATTGCCAAACTTAGTTACTTGTCTTTTTACAAATCCTTCAATGTTTGTTAAGATTAATTTGCTCTTGTTATCTAATCTTACCTTTTTCATAGGGATATACATAGTATATCCTATATAAATCTATCGTCTATGCTTTATACTTACCCAAGAATTAGCAAGAATTGTAACTACTATTCAAGAACTACAAAAGCGAAAGATTCAAATATACCTTGTTTTTGCCTATATTATGCAACCTTACTACCACTTAACTAAAAATGAGAATGTTGACAGAATACTAAAAGAAGGACTAAGAACTGGTGCAGATTTGGGTCATGCATCTCCAAGGTATTATGGAACTGAATGCGATAATCACTTTATTTATCTCTCAAAAACGCCCGATGCATTATTAAAATGGTATCCAAATATGGATAGGTCTTCTAAGTCATTATTAACATTACATTTACCTGATGGACATCCTACAGAAAGAGATTTAGACACGCATGTAATTGTTTCTGGAATTGGAATAGTATTTGGTTCATTAACTCTCAAAGATGTTTTACAAAAAATGGGAGTTAGTTTATCTATTAAGGAAATTATTGAGATTTCTAAGGACAGAACAAAAATCCAAGAAATTTTCTCTCGAGTTCCTAATTATGCATGGGATAATACATTTGGATTTTATAGAACTCCAAAGAATATACCTTCATCTGCAATCGTGAGGGCAGAGAGATGTGATGTTGATTATGTTTTAAATCAGGAAGATTTACTAAAATTAATTGATGAATCTTTTGAAAAAGATAGAAGACCCAGACATGTTTATGCATAATTATAACTCTTGCTCCTATACCAAAACTAGATTTTCCGCCATCCTCCATCCTAACAATGCTATTAATTCTGCTCTCCACGCCCCTATCTAAACCCAACACTCGCATATCCACCTCCTCTCAATTCTAGAACATTCTGGCTAACTTTTATTTTGCAACTTCAACATATTTATTCGGCAGAAAACCCATTCCACTTTCGAATCGCTGAAAGCCATAACCTTCTTCATAGAACTTTT
>JAHIEM010000137.1 GCA_018901625.1 Nanobdellota archaeon | reverse complement strand
GTAAACTTTTCTTTTGATTTTATTTTTTCTCTTATTTTATCTGTTATATTCTGGTTAAATGAAAGTTCAATCCCTAATCTCTCGACCACCTTATTGAATATATCATTAATAAGTTCAAAGTTTAGAGATTCTATACCTTCAGGATCAAACTGTTCCATATCTTTATGTAATCTTCTCATTCTTTGGCTAAATATTATATCTTTTACTAGAAAAAAATAAAATGGTATTGCTCGCGGATTATCAGTAATACTCATTTTCTTAATATATCTTTTTTGAGTGTTTATCCACCAAATACCATGATCGATATCTTCTACTCTCTGAAAAAGAACAGGTTGCCTTTCTATCATATCATAAGTTTTACCCTGATTTAAAGGGTCTGGATGATAGTTAGATAATAATATATCTAATCTTGATTTTGATTTTTTGTCCTTGCTTTCAGATTCTTTATTTTCTGTTTCTCCTCTCCTTTTTCCTCCACCTGGCCTTTTTATATGTCCTTCACCACCGAAACCATGTTTATCTGTAGGAGCCATTACTTGAGATTTGTTTGTTCCACTTTTATCATAAACTTGTTTAAGTATATCTTCTTCTAATAAATCTGATATTTCTTCAACTATTGCTTTCAAAAAACCGCCTAATTCTTCTAAATCCTTTTTTTCTGCTTTCTGTTTTTCTTTGTTAGTTAATTCTTCCAACACTTCTTGCATCTTTGATCTACACCAATTCAAAAATAGATTAGTTAGTTCTCCTCCTTCCATTAAATGTACTCTATCGTTGGTTACGCAATTATACTCTTTTAGTTCTGGACAATCTATATGAGCAAATAAACTCTTTGACAAACCTTTATCCAACATCAAAGAAGGAATATCGTAATATGCGATGTTTCTACCAAAAGAATCTATTTCTAATATATTCATAGAAGATTTATCTCCTAATAGTGGTTTTTTTGATAATGTTATTTTCAATGCTGAACTAAAATGTTTATTAAATCTGTAACCTTCAATATCATTCGGTAATTGAAATTCTCTAGTTCCAAAAGATTCGTCTGCATCGACTTCTTCAGGCTTCAATTTTGGCCACATCAATTTTCCATTATGAAGAATATTAACTTCTCGTGTTCGTAAAGCAGATCTTGCTTGCGGGTGATTCGAAATTGCTCTTATAAGTTTTGATAATTCCATATTGGTCGATAATATTTTTGTATCTTTTGGTGAAATTCCTTTCCAACAAAACACATTTAAAACTCCCCTCTGTATTTTAGAGAATAATTCTTTGCCTTCTCTTTCAAAATACTCCCATTCTTTTAAACCAATTTCTTCAATTACATTCCATGGATTTACTTCTTCATTCTTCATAGAAATAAAATCGCCCTTTTCATTTAGCAAAAGAATAGTTATTTTTCCTTTGTAGTAATTTATTATTTGACATTCTTTAAATTGGGAAAGAGCATAATACTTTCCACCATTTCCATGTCCACCACTTACCATTTTATTTACTAAATTCTTACCATATGTTGCCGCATCAGGACTTCCATAATAAGGAATGTGTTCAATCATCTCTTTTGAAGTGGCCCCACCAAAATCAAGACATGATATTGCATCTTTACTAAAATTAATTACCTGAATTTTTAGCATTTTTTATACACTAGGATGCATATTATTTTCGTCTTATTTCTTGCGCTAATCGCCTATAAAACCATTATTTTACATTGCATAAAAGCTTTTTATACTAATAGTGTATAAATATACACTATGTCATTTGTTCGCAAAATCAAAAGAGGGAAGTGCATATATCTCGCGGAAGTAGAAAATAAATGGATTGGAGGAAAAGTGATTCAGAAACACATTCGTTATGTTGGAAAAGAATTAAATGGCGAAAGAATATTGTCAGGTTCCATAAAAAATTCGGAAGTAACAAAAGTTAGCATATGGGCTCCGCTGATTGCACTCAACACGCTTGCAAAGGAAATAAATCTTTTGACCACGCTTGGAGACTATGGCAAATATCTTATGAGTTTGGCATATGCCCACTGCCTTGAGCCAAAAAGCATCAATAAGATGGAAGATTGGTTTGCCAGAACAGATTTGCATAAGATTTTATCAATAGAAGATGTTTCTGAAAAGAAGTTGTATAATGCCTTAGATTCAATAACAGATGAAAAGTCAGAACATATTCAAAAACGAATTTTCAATTCTGTAAAGGAAACATACCAATTGAAATCTACCGCCCATTTCTTTGACGTTACAAATGTCTATTTCTATGGAACAGAATGCGGGCTTGCAAAAAAAGGGCATAACAAAGAAGGAAGCTATAATCCGCAGGTTCAGATAGGGCTTGCTGTTGAAGGAGATTATGGCATTCCAATATTTCACAAGACTTTCGAGGGAAATATCTTTGATGCAAGGATTTTGAAGGATATGCTGACTTCTTTTCACAACTTTGATTTTCAAGATGTTTTCATAGTATGGGACAGGGGAAATACCTCAGAAAACAACATTTTAGACGCAAAAAACGCAGGTTTTGAAGTGATATGCGGACTGCCTATAAAACAAAAAGTCAAGAAAAAAGTTGATGAGACAATAAGAAAAAAGAAATTTGTAGATTTGAAAAATAGGGTAAGGTTGAAAAATACTGTTTTGTATTGTATAATGCAAAGATATGGATATGGAAAAGTTAAGGGAAATATTGTCATTTGCTTCAATGAAGAAACAACAAGGATAAACAGAGAAAAAAGAATAGACAACATTTACAAAGCAAAGGATATTATAGAAAATGGAAAACCTTTGCCTGACTCAATGAAAAGATATTTCAAAGGCAACAGCATTGATGAAAAAGCTATCAAAGAAGCGCAAAAGTATGATGGCTATAGCGTTCTTTTTTCGACAAAGAAATTGTCTATTGAACAAATAGTAAAACCTTACTTTGAAAAAGACAAAGTGGAAAAAGCATTCAGGTCATTGAAAAGCGTGCTTGGACTTAGACCTATAAGACACTGGCTCGAAGAAAGGGTAAAGGCGCACATCTTCATATGTTACTTGTCATATCTGCTTTTGTCCATGCTTGAATTCAAATTAAAGAATTCAGGCATAGGAGCAATAGAAGCGTTGGACAAGTTGTCAACTGCATATAAGGTCTACCTTAAAGATAAAAAGACCAAGAATGAATTTGAAAAAATAGTAATGCTGACAAAGGAACAAGAAACTATTATGAAGGCTATAGACAAAAACATCCTTAAACCTAGTGTATAAAATTTAAGGGAAATTCAGGTGATCAATATGCCTATTTCTATATGGAATGATTATGGAAAAATCAAAACAAGAAAGCATCTCTATACCGATATAGTTTCCGTCAAAGGAGAATACAGCAGGGAAAGTTTTTCTGACATTGTAAAGAAATATTTAAACAAAAACACAAGCCTGCTTGATGAAGGCTGCGGAATAGCAGATCATCTGATAAAATATTCCGATGGAGCAAAAAAAGTTGTGGGTATAGACTTCAATAAAGTTTCATTATCTGAAGCCAAATATAGAACTAAAAATTGTGATACAATAGATGTTATGCGAGCGGATATTGAAAACTTGCCTTTCAAGGATGAAAATTTTGATATTGCAACCAATGTCTTCGCTCCGCAAAGCCTCGCATCTTGTATCGAAGTTAAAGGTGTGCTGAAGTATGGCGG
>JAHIEM010000136.1 GCA_018901625.1 Nanobdellota archaeon | reverse complement strand
CTACCCAAGCATAATCTTTTAGTTTATCTTTAATTTTTGGAAGAATAAATCTCTTGAATATGCTTGTTGAGGTTAGGTGTTGGCCTAAGATTCTTTCTTTATTCATTAGATTAGTTAGAAAACTGGGTTAAATAAGTTTTTGAATTATCTAATCCTTGAGATACTTCTCTGCAATTTCTGCAAGATGGCTTTTATCAGCTCCTGTCTGTCTTGCTATTTCTCCAAGAAAATAGTCTACTCCTTCAGGGTCTTTTACTTTTTCTTCATTGTAACCTCTAAATACTCTTAAAGCTCTAGTTGGACTTACTGAAACTATAGTCTTTCTTACCTTGTCTAATCTCTCTGCATCTAATCTCTCCCCTTCTAGGGCTATGTCATAGGCTTTCAGATACATCTGTCTGTCTGTCTCTCCTGCTTGCATTAGTGCATCAAATGCTTGTTCTCTACCTGTTTTATCTCTCGGAGAGACACCTATTAAGCTTCCTTCATGATATTTAATTCCATCAGCAATCATCTTTGTTCTTAGGCTGTCCATATACTTTCCTTCAAAACCTGCGCCACTCTCTTCCCATAAATCATAGGCACGCCTGAAATTTCCTGCTTGCTGGGCTTGAATACTTAATGCTTGAAGTCCTGTTGCATCCTTTAATTTTCTTGCAATAGCTGTCTTTGCCTTGATTGGTGCTGAGGGAAATGCTGCTCTAAGATGCGCTTCTTGAACATTGCTTGGAGATAGGAATCTTTCTTTGTTTTGATAAGAGTCCATTTCTAAACCAGCATTAACTGCCTCAACTAGCTCGCTTCCATTATATTTCTGCTCAACAAATATTTGATACGCTGTTCTTGGATTGTCTTTTGCGTGCTGTTTAGCCCAGATGAGTTTTAGTTTTGGATCTACATCTAGTGTTCTATGAGTTTTCCTGTCTTGAATGTTGAAGATATCATGCGGACTTAGATTCTTAGCTACTTTTGTATAAAATGCTTCTTGTTCTTGCTCAGTCATCTCTGGTTTGTGTTCAATGTATACTCGCAGAGCAAATTGTGCATCTGAAGGCTTTTCCTTACAGCTGGCAAGTACCCTCTTAACTCTTTCAGGTTTCAGTCTTTCATCTGTTGTGAGTATTGCTTCAAGTTCACTATGTAATAGAAGTGTATCATAGCTTCCAGATGAGTCCTTTGCTTTTTCTGCTAGAACTTCTTCAAAAACTGTAGACAGTGCTTGTAAATTGCTTGCTCTTCTGTAATATTCAATTGCTGAGCCATATTTTCTTTCAGATAGTGCTTTTTCTGCTGCATTACTATTAAAAGTTTGTTTTCTTTCTGCTCCGACGCCTTGCTCCTGGAAGAATGTATCTGGGATTTTATGCACTACTGCTACAAAATCTTCATATCTAAGTGGAAGTGTATGAGATAGGTTGAAAAGTAAGTCATACTCTTTACTTTTTAATAGAACACTCACTGTTTTATCTCCAAAATAAGGATCACTGGAATTTCTTCTTGCAGATTCTAGTATTCCTTGTCTTAACTTATCTTTATCCCCCTCATACAGAGCATCTGCTTTACCAAAACCACCAAAAATCATATCAACTACAGAACTCCACCTTCCAAGTCTTAATTTTGCATCAATTATTCCGTTAGCTATTCCTCCTCGAGTTAGAAGAGGATAATTTACTAGATGCCCGTTAGATAGCAATTCGTCTTCTAAACCTAAAACAGTGATTGCTTTTCCTAGATTCCTGCCTTCTTCGATTTGTTCAGCTTGATTTGGCATGTTTTTTTAGAACTCGGGGCTTTATAATAATTTATATTCTGCAAAATAAGCTTTTCTTAATTGGGGATTTTCAATCCCCATCACGCCCACGCCAGGAATCGAACCTGGATATCCTTGCGGAAATGCGATTTATGGATTTTATATTCCAGTCGCACGGAGTACCATTGTCCCACGTGGGCTAAACTTGAGAAAATGAGGTTGTTTATAAATCTTGCATAAATTATTTATAGTTCTTTCTCTTAAGAAAAAGATGGCAGAATACCTTAGCGAGAGAATCACAGTTAGTGAAATGTCCAGACCAGGAATGGTGCCTGTTGTAATCTGGGTGCCAGAATGGGTAGAGCCTGATGAGAGAAAGAAATATTTTGTTAGAGCAGCGAAGGAACGAGCTAGAGAGCTGGAGTCAGAAGAAAAATTTGAGAGAGATGATCCTTGCAGTGAGTTTTTTGCAGAATATTTGGAGATAGTTAAGACTATTCCAGCAATTGTATCTTTTATTGTTAAGGCAGTGTACCAGCATTATAGAAGAGAGATGTTTCATCCTGAAGAGGGGGGCTTTGCAGAGCATATGAATAATATTGCGAGAGGGGCTATGTAGATGTTTAATGATGCAGAGAGGTATGAATACTGTACTGGTTAACTGCTTCTTCTGCTAATGTCAGCAATCCTGCATTTGTAAACTCTTCTAGAACTGGTTGGACTAATCCATCAGAGCTGAAAAGACCCATTACGGCTTTTAGTGTTGATTCATAATCTCCGTTTCTAGAAACTCTGCTTACTGCTCTCTGAACTTGCCAGTATAAGTCTGAACCATCAAGAACATTTGTCCTAAACTCTGAGGGGTAAGCCCCCAGATTTTGAGTCATTCCTATGATAACTGCTCTAATTCTCTCATCAGTTATTGCCTCCAGTGAGTTTTCTAGGGCTGAAGCTACTTCTCTTGCCTCTGCAATTGGTCTATGACTCACTTTTGAGGCATCTTTTCCGTATCTTGTTTTATATCTCTCTTGAGGTGTCATTTTAATGTTTTTTAATGCTAACTAGTTTAGAATGGCTAGAAAGACATTCAGTCTTTCATCTCTATTTTGATATTAACTGTTCTGGGTATAGAAGCCCTCATGACTGAATGCAATACCCTGTCATCTGCTGGAAGGTCTATAACTCGTTTATGAACTCGCATTTCAAATCTGTCAAAAGTGGCTGTTCCGTCTCCACAAGGTGATTTTCTGGTTGTGACTTTCATCTTCCGAGTTGGCAGTGGGATAGGGCCTGAGATGTTAATCCCTGCTTTGCTAGCTATGTCCTTTATTACACCGCAGATATTATTTAAGGCGCCAATATCTGAGCTTGAGAGCTTTATCCTTACTCGTGCCATTGTTAACTGTAGAAAAAGTTGGTTTTTAAAGCTTGCTATTCAGAATTTG
>JAHIEM010000135.1 GCA_018901625.1 Nanobdellota archaeon | reverse complement strand
GGAGGCAGAGTAGGCAAGGACGGAATTCACGGAGCAACCTTCTCTTCAGAAGCAATTGATGCAGGAAGCCCTGCAACAGCAGTCCAAATAGGTGACCCAATAACTCAGAAGAAAATGTCAGATGCTCTAATAAAAGAAGCCCGAGATAAAGGCATGTATACAAGCATAACTGATAATGGCGCAGGAGGCTTGTCTTGTTCTGTTGCAGAAATGGCAAAAGAATCAGGCGGATTTGAACTCGAGTTAGATCAAGTTCCTCTAAAATACCAAGGATTGCGAGATGATGAAATAATAATATCAGAAGCCCAGGAAAGAATGACTCTCTCCTCGCCCCCAGAAAAAGCTCACGAACTAGTTAACTTTCTAAAAAGCAGAGGAGTTGAAGCAACAATAATAGGAAGATTCACAGATTCTGGAAGAGCTGTTGTAAATTCTAGAGGAAGAGTTGTAGCAGATTTAGAAATGAATTTTCTGCATGATGGACTTCCTCCCAGACCAATGAAGACTTCTTACACAAAAACAAGACATGGGGAGCCAGATATTCCAGAACTAGATGACTTAACAGGCTCACTTCTAGAAATGCTCGCGCGCCAAAACATAGCCAGCTTCGAATTTATCTCCCAGCAGTATGACCATGAAGTTCAGGGAGGAAGTGTAATCAAGCCACTTCAGGGAAGAGGAAGAGTTAATGGAGATGCTACTGTAACCCGCCCAAGACTAGATTCAATGAAAGCTCTAGTAATCTCCCATGCATTAAATCCTTCTTATTCAGAAATAGACACTTATGAGATGGCAGCCTGCGCAATTGACACAGCAGTTAGAAATTCTATAGCAGCAGGAGCAGACCTGGAACATCTAGCGCTCTTAGATAATTTCTGCTGGTGCTCAAGTACAGAACCAGAAAGACTTGGACAGCTAAAAGCAGCATGCGAAGCCTGCAGAGATATGGCTTTAGAGTATAACACCCCATTCATATCTGGAAAAGACAGCATGTTCAATGATTTCAAGGGATTTGATGAGCAAGGAAAGCCCGTAAAAATCTCTGTGCCCCCAACTCTGCTAATATCCTCACTAGGAGTGATTCCTGATGCACGAAAAGCAGTGTCGATCGATGCTAAATTTGACAGAGACATAGTCTATGTTTTAGGAAGAACTTCTGAGGAATTAGGGGGAAGTGAGTATTTTGCAATGGTTGGAGAGAAAGAAAGAGGAAGAAAATATATTGGAAATAGTGTTCCAACAGTTAATGCTAGAGAGAATCTAGGCACATATAGAGCATTCTCCAAAGCCGTAGAAGAAGGTTTAATTGCAAGTGCAATCAGTGTTCACAGAGGAGGATTAGCTACAGCTTTGGCAAAAAGTGCAATCGCAGGCCAATTAGGCATGAATGTAGACTTAGAAAAAATTCCAATTGATAACGAATTTGGTATGAGAAATGACTCTTTATTATATTCAGAAAGCCAGGGAAGGCTAGTTGTAACTATTAGTCCAGAGAATAGGGATAGGTTTGAAGGATTAATGAGTAACATTATATGTTCAGAAATAGGAAGAGTAAGGGGAGACAAAAGGTTCATTGTCTCAGGTTTTAGAGGGCAATCAAATGCAACTTTTGTTGACACAACAGTAGACAAGATGTTAGAATCATATAAATCAACATTCAGAGACTTTTAAAATGACAAACCCAAGAGTTTTAGTTTTAACAGGTTATGGAATAAACTGCGATGATGAAACTCAATTCGCATTCCAGAAAGCAGGAGCCCGAGCAGAAAAAGTCCATATAAATGATTTGATTGCAACTCCAAACAATCTAAAAGAATACCAGATTTTAGTTTTTCCTGGAGGATTTTCCTATGGCGATGATACTGGAGCAGGAATAGCACTTGCAAACAAGATAAGAAATCATCTATGGGAAGAAGTTCGAGATTTTGTAGACAGAGACAGGCTTGTCCAAGGAATCTGCAATGGTTTTCAAGTATTAGTCAATCTCGGGCTTGTTCCAGCATTGGGAAGAGAATACGGGACTCCGCAAGCAGCTCTTGTGCATAATAACTGCGCAAGATATCTGGACAGATGGGTTGATTTAAGCTTCTTAGGCAATTCTCCTTGGACTCGGGGCATTTCTTCCATGAGTCTTCCAATAGCTCACGGAGAAGGAAAGTTTTATGCAGATGCAGAGACACTAAAGGCAATAAATACAAAAGGATTAGTAGCTGCAAGATACTGCCACGGGCATATTTGCAGTTCACAAAACCTTCCTGCAAATCCAAATGGCTCGTTAGATGACATTGCAGGAATCATAGACCCGAGTGGCAGAGTTCTTGGAATGATGCCACACCCAGAACGGGCAGTTCACTACACTCAGCATCCCAGCTGGACATTATTGCGAGAACATCAGAGAAGAAGCGGGCTCCAAATCTCAGAAGAAGGTCTCGGTATGCAAATATTCAGAAATGGAGTTGAGTATTTCAGATAATATGAGTTTAATAAGATTATACAATGCTGCAGAAGTCAGTCAATTAAGAGTAGCAGGGCTTATGTCTGGAAGTGGGACAAACCTAAGAAAAATAATTGAACATGAGCAGAGATTAAAAGAACAAAGAGGATTATCTCCATATCATGTTTCAGTAATATTTAGTGATACTCCTAAAAGCAAGGCAGGTGAAATCGGAGCTGATTTCGGAATTCCTGTTTTTATTTATGACCTAGATAGCTTCTGCAAAAAAAGAGGAAAACCCTCAAAGGATATGGATACTAGAAAAGAATATGAAAGAGAGTGCATGAGAGTATTAAATGAGTTTGAATGCGCAGTTGCAGCATATGCAGGTTATATGAGAAAAGCAACCAGTGTCTTTGTAAATTCGTTTTTAGGAGTTAATATTCATCCAGCAGACCTAACAATAAAGAGCCCGGATGGAAAACCAAGATATCGCGGCGATCATGTTGTAAAAGATGCTATTCAAGCAGGCGAGAAAGTTATAAGATCTACAACACATCTCGTTGCTGATAAAGTTGATTGTGGTTCTATTCTAATGGTTTCAGCCCCGCTTCCAATAAATTATCCAATTTCTGATAGTATGCTAGACAAAATAGCAGGACACTATCAAGATGCACTGAAAGAGAGAGGAGACTGGATAATCTTCCCAAGGACATTAGAATATATTGCAGATGGAAGATATGCAAGAGATAAAAAAGGAATTCTCTATTTTGATGGGGAGAAAATTCCAAATGGAGTCAGATTAGAGAATTAAAAATGGCAAAAGCAATTGATGATGCATATCAAAGAGAAGTAATAGGTATAGGTGACGAAGGCTCAGAACTACTTGCAAAAATATGCGCTCCAACATTAAACTTTCATACTTACACAAGAGTTATTGGTCCAGAAAAGCGCGTTGCTCTTGATATTCCAGAAGGATTCAAAGTTTTTGTTCACTCAACAACAGCCAGACACTCAAAAGACAGAAGAAAAACAGGAGCCTCGCTAGTCGCTCGGCTCTGGAAACAATCTTGGCATATTCAGGCAATGCCCTTGGCAATGACTGATATTATTGACTCAAGAACAGGAGATACTAAAATGTTAAGAGAAATTGCAGAAGGAATGGTCAAAGGAGCAGAAGAATTCAACCTTGCTATCATAAACGGAGAAAATGCAATTTTGGGAGATGTTATTGATAGAGAATTCAACTTATCAGGAACAATGATAAGCATAGCCCATCCCGCTATTGAAGTTCAGGGCGTGAAGCTCTCAAGAGAAGGAATATTTGACTTAGAGGGAAGTACATACGCATACTTCACCCCAGAAAAAGAAATTGGAGAAGAGTTCGTAGTAGCAAACTCAGATGGAATAGGCACAAAAACAAGATTCTATCAAAGAAGAAATTTGTGGTGGCCCTCAATAAATGATTTTCTAGCAATGATTCTAGATGACCAGGCAAAAGTAAGAGGCGCAAAAGTAAAAGTAGCCTCAGGAGTAATTGAAACTAATGGAATATCAAGCCAGTTTATGGAATGCCAGAGATACATGAAAGAAAGATGCGCAGAAATGGGAATTCTTGGAATACTTCAAAAAGCACTAGGGAACTTAAATTCGTACAAGCCAGACACACCAGCATACAATATTGGGGGTACAGCAGTCGGAGTTGTAAGTGAAAAAAATTTAATGAATCCTCTAGTTCCTAACCCAAGAGATTCAGTAATTGCAATAAGAGGAAATCCAAATCCAAGGTCTAATGGAATTACAGACAAGAGGGCAAAAATGATTAAGTATCTTGGAGATAACTGGCACGAAACAGAATTAGGAAAAAAATTCCTGGAATACTTAGCAGAGCCTTCAACTGTTCTGTATCCTGTTTTCAGAGAACTAGTAAATAACAATCTTGCAACAGGAGTCTTCCACATGTCAGGGGGCGCATATAAAGGGAAGTTTGCAAGACCACTTGCTAAAAATAAAAGATTTGCTAGAATTTCAGATTTATTCTTCCCTGACTGGCGCGAAATAACTCTTTTAGGCGCAAGTGGAACCTCAGCAGAAACAGCATATGGAAAGTATCCTATGGGAAATGATGGTTTTATAACAACTGACAAGCAAGATGAAGCAGAAGCAATCCAAGTAATAAATAATCATGGACTCCAAGCCAGAGTTGTTGGCAGAGTTTTCGATGCAAGGAAAGAAAAGCTAACAGGATTAGAATTGCAAGCTTATGATGGCGAGGTAGTTTACTTCCCAGGAAAATAATCCAAATCTCTAGCCTCTCGCCACTGTTCTAAAAAATAACTACTCATTGCTCTTGCTAAAGAAACATCCGCAACATGAATATTAAATCTATCAGGAAGATCCTGGTCCTTCAAAGTAATCTTGCACTCCTCAGAATCTCTGATAAATATAGAGAAATTATTAAGCGGAAGATATCTAACTTTAATCCCCTCGGCAGCATAATCTCTAGCTAAATCCCATTTTTTCTCTAGAGCCCCGGTAAGTATAATCCTTACATCAATTTTTCTCTTAACAAGCTTCTTTAGCTCTTTTAAGATAGAGTATTTATTCCCAATTTTCTCAAACCTCCACCCAATTATATAAAAAGTCTTTCTCGCTTTTGAAAATGCTTTCAAGTAGGCTTCATTTGAAAATTGCTTGCCATGTGTAAGCCAGACAACATCCCTGTTTTCTGTTTGAGAGGGCTTAATCAAACTTTTTGAATATTCTATTGCAGATTTCTTCAATTTCTCTAAATCTTCCTCTTTTCTCTTAACATAATAACTCAAGGCAGCCTCAGCTGGAAATGCCTCAAATAATGAAACATCCCCCAGAATCTGTTGGACAAGCTTTTTACTAACAAGAGATTTAAGATTAGGATAAACTGCAGTTATAGGGACTCTAGATCTTTCTGAGATTTTATCAGCACTGCTTCTTCCATGTCTAAGCAAAGCATCATAGATTGCAGACTCATACTTACTCAACCCTAACTCTCTCAGTATTTCCATTAATAGCAGATAATTAATAATAATTTATAAATGTTAGCACAACCAAAGACTCTTATGAAAAAGTTAAACCTTGGTTTTGATTTTGATGGAGTCTTTACAGACTGTTCAAAACTAAAAAGTTATGCAGCGCGCACTCTCTATAACAAAGAGATTCCTCCGGAGCAGTGCAACTGGCAGCATATTGTAAATGGAGGGATACTCACTGCAGAACAATATCGTGAACTGCAGAGGCAAATTTACGGAGAAAGAGCATTTGTGTCTAGAACAGAAGCAGTTCCTGGTGCAATTTCCTATGCACAAAGATTCCAGCAAGCAGGCCATAATGTGAAAATAGTAACTGCTAGAACTGATGAATGGGCATATCTAGCTAGAGAGTGGCTTCTCGAGAGGGGCGCACACATCCCCCTAACAGCAACCAGGAGAAGAGACAAGACAGAAGCCTGCAAGGGGCTTGATTTATTTGTAGATGATGACTTAGACAAACTTATCCCCTTAATAGGTACAGTAAAACACCTTTATCTCTTCTCGTGGCCATGTAACCAGAACACCCCGCTGCCTAGAGAGATACAGAGAGTCAGATCATGGTATGATATACATACAACTATAGGAGTCCTCTCAGCACTAGGTTATTCTTATCCTCTCATTTAAAAACTTGAAATACTCTTCTGGAAAGTTCTTAGACATCTTCTCAATAATCAGCTCAGGAGTCGAATTAGCCAATTTTCCTAGAACAGGATTATGGTCAACTATCAGTTCAAAATTCTCATCTAACCCCTTAGCCTCAATCCCATCAATTCTTGAATTGCAAGGCATGTTTTTCTGAACTTCCTGCCCTAAATGAGTGGCAATAACTAAAAAACACCCCTTGCTAACAAAAAACTCAGCAGTTGCAGAAATAATCTTGCCAGCAACACCAGGCTCAGTCACAGATTCAATCTCATCAGCTAAAATCAATGTCTTGCTCCCAGGTTTAATGCTTGCCATTTGCGTGAGTAAAGTTTCAAAAGCCCCCTTGCTAGCACTTCCCTTATTCTTGGCAAAATAATAAATCTCAGAAAACAGGGGCATCCTAGTTTTTCCTTTTACAGGCAATCCAAGCTGGAAAAAACCAATCATCTGAATAATATGCTCAATCAGAGTTGTTTTTCCGCCAGAATTAGCCCCAGTAAGAATAGAGCACCTGCTGGAATCATCCAAAGAAAAGGAAATAGCCTGTGGCGAGTCTAAGAATATGTTTTCAGCTTCAGAAAAAGAAAACTCTAAACTCTGCTCAGGAAAAACACGATTCTCAGATATAATCTGGCTGGTTCCAGAGCAAAAATCAAAATAAACAATCAAATCAGACAGCTTTTTCAGCATAGCAGGAATTTTTCTCAACTCACTGGCTTTCTTCTTCACATTCTCGGCAAGAGTGGTATGCTCAGAAGCATTCTGCTCTTTCATTAACTTCTCAACCTCTTTTTCATCAAGAGCAACAGGCACACTATTACTAAACAAATGTTCAGGCAGGTTTGTCTTCTTAATTGCCTGTTCAATAATATTCACAATATCATCCGGAAGCTTATTCTTAGACATCATTGCTATTAAACTTGCCCCAGAAATACTCATTTTCTCAATCGCGCAATTTACTTCTAAATTAACTTTCTCCAAACTGCTGTCAATTTGTTCTCTCTCTATCTTCTCACTAGATTTGTTTTCAAGAAACTTCAGCATAGGAACTAACTCGCCAGTTATCTTCTTAATTTCCTCACTAGTTTCATTTCTAGCAAGTATCTCCAGGTTCTTCTGCCATCCAGACAGTAGTTCAAGATATCTCTCTAAATAAACTTCATCTAGAGAATCTAAAAAAACACTTTGAGGCAGTCTTTCCAAAGCACTTGTAAACTGGTCACAGTCTATCACCTGCACTAAATCATAAGATTCTAAATCTTGCAAATCATACTGCGAATTAAGAAACTTGCACGGAACATCTAGTTTCTGCAATTCCTGAAAGGTTTTCTCATCTTCGCTCACAGCCAGAAGGCTATATTTTGGCTTCCACCAGTTTCTAGGTTTGGAAAGCTCTTTCAGAAAACTATTCTCTTTTCTCTCTAACTTGCCAAAAAACTCCTGCCTTTTTTTAATTTCATTAATATCAGAGGTAAATGTAAATAAGTTCCATAAGTTTTCAGTGTCTGAAAATACAAATTTGGAATTCAGCTTCTCAAGAGTTCTATTAAACACGCTTTTAGCATCACTTGTAATAAAGATACTCTTATCTTTCCTTCTAATCTTTCCAACTAGCTCAAAACCCGAAAGTTTATTCTCAGCTATAAAACCAATCATCTCTTTTTCCATCTTAAATTTGTGAAAATTTAATGCTTCAAACTCTTCTGAGTTTGATAGTGCTCAGAAATTCCTCCAAAATTTCTGACAAGGCAAAAACCATTAGGTTTTTCCATGGAAAAAGAGGATTTTGATAGAATTTAAACATTGTTATGCTAGAAGCTACAAAAACGTTTATAAACAATAAACCTCTTATGATATCACAATGAAAGGCAAGTACCTCAAAATCTTATACTGGATATTTATAATATTCGGAATATTAATTATTGGGGCAGGAGCCTACTTGATATTGAGAAATTTAGGAGTAATTTAATAAATGGATTCTAAAGTTCTAGAAATTATTAACCAGCTGATAGTATTGATTATATACGGCATAGTCCTTTCAAGAGAACTTACTCATCAAAGTTTTGATTACACTAATACCACAATCACTATAGGGGGAATAGTATTTTCAGTCATGCTCATGTTTTTTACCTGGTATTTTAAATCACAAAATTAACAGTATGGAAACATTCAAAATTCTAGCTAAAGATAAGAAAACAAAAGCAAGAATTGGAATTATAACAACTAAGAAAGGTAAGATAAAAACCCCCTTCTTCATGCCAGTAGCAACAAAAGCAAGTGTAAAGCATATTTCAAGCAAGGATTTAGAATCTATGAACTGCAATGCTTGTATTTCAAACACCTTTGTCCTTCACCTCCGCCCCGGAGAGAAGCTAGTAAAGAAGATGGGCGGAATTGGCAGATGGATGAACTTCTCTGGAATAAATGTTACAGATTCTGGGGGGTTTCAAATGTACTCCCCTGCCTGCTATCTAAAATCAGATGAAAAAGGTGTCTGGTTCAAAAATCCGTATGATGGAGGTAATTTTCACATAACTCCTGAAAAAGATATGCAAATCCAGATTGATTTAGATTCAGAGGTAGCAATGTGCTTAGATTCAATGCCCCTGTTAAACCACTCAAAACACGAAGTTGAACAAGCAGTGGTTAGAACAACAGCATGGGCAGAGAGATGCAAGAAAGAGCATGATAAACTGCAGAAAAACATAAAGAAAAATAAGAAACAATTGTTATTCGGAATCTGTCAGGGGGGAGTTCATGATGACTTAAGAGAAAAATCAGCCCAGGAACTTGTTAAAATCGGATTTGATGGATATTCAATAGGCGGGTTGGCTTTAGGAGAGACTCTGGAGCAAGAGATGAAAGCTATAGAAATCCAGAAAGATATAATTCCAGAAAACAAGCCAGTTTATCTAATGGGAGCAGGAAATCCTCCAGAACTAATTGAAGCAATTTCCAGGGGAGTAGACATGTTTGATTCTAGATTTCCAACTAAAAACGCAAGGCACGGATATTTATTCACAAGCAAAGGCGTGTTAAGAATATCAAACAAGAAACACGAGGCAAGTAAAAAGCCAATAGACCAAAACTGCCAGTGTTTTGTTTGCAAGAATTACACAAGAAGCTATATAAGATACCAGTTAAAAATGGAAGAAGCAGTAGGTTATCGTCTTGCCACTTATCACAATCTATATTACTTGCAAAGATTAATGGAACAAGCAAGAAAAGCAATAAAACAAGGCAAGTTTCTTGAATTTAAAAATAAGATAATAAAGATTTATAAGAAAACAGAGAAGACAGTGCAAAAAACTAATTCGTAGAATGACTTCTTTTTCTAGTCTTGCTAGTAACAAGAAATTCTAACTGCATCTTGCCAAAATCAGTATCCAAACTTGCAGAAAATCTCTGCCCCCCAAAAGCGCCTAAGACAAAATGTCTTCCATCAGTAGTTATCCTTCCCTGATATCCATCTCCCCCAACACTCCTGGACTTCTTGCTGTCAAGGTACATATCAAATGCAGCTACCACTAAGTCTTCACGTGCTTCTTGAGAAAGCCTTGTGTCTGTATTCACATAAACATACTCCATTGCATGTCCTCTGTATCTTATGAAAAACTGCATTACGCTCATAAAAAACTAGTATTTTTAAAGATTTATGTTCCAGAGTCAGGTGTCCATATAGAGTTTAATAGTAATTAATTCTCAGCAACTCTTTTACTCACAAGCCAGGAAATATGATGCCCCTGCTTTCTTGCAAGTTTCTTCATAACATCTAATATTCCAGAACCATACTGCGCAGATTTCTTCTCTCTAAATGCAATCTCTCGAGAAATCCCAAGTTTCAAAGCAAGTTTTCTCAGAATATATTTTCTATGTTTCTGTATTTCTAAATCTGGGTGCAATCCCTTGCGGCTTGATGTATCAGATTTTGAAAGACTGAAATTGCTAGCTGAATTTTTAAGCAATTTCTTTATTCTCATCTCGTAAGGCAGAGATAAGCAAAAATCACCAACTTCTTTGTCTAGATATGGCATGATAAACTCCTTTCCAAATAATTTGGCAGTTTCCAGATTTTGTCTAACCCCATATTCAATAAAATCTTCAGTATTCTTTCTCATCTCATTAACAGCTTCTTTCTCATTCATTTTCTGATGCCTTTTATATCCCCCTAACATCTCATCTGGGCCCTGTGACACAAACACTTGTTTTTCTCTTGAATTCTTAGCTACAAAATAAAGCGGAAGATTAAATGAAATAGGAATAGCATTGCAAGTCAAGTTATCATTGTTTATTTTTTTCTCACTCTCAATTTTATTATAAACCTTCTGAATTATTCTTCCCTGAATTCCTATTGCCTCTTCAATCTCTTTATCACTTAGCTCAATAATCTCAAGTTCTATTCCTAACTCACCAGCAGCCTTCTTAGCCTGAGTTATATCTTTTGAATTTTTAGTTCCAGCAACATACCCTCTAACTTTATATCCTAAATCAACAAGGAGTTTAGCAAGAACCGAAGAATCCAACCCGCCCGAAAATGCCATGTCAATTTCCTTGCCAGTTGCTTGTTTATTTATGCTTTTAATCAGCAGTTCTTTCAATTTGTCCACATAGTCTTCTTCATTCATAAATTAGACAAACAACCAAGATTTAAATATTCTCACCCCAATATTTCTAAAATTAATCATGCTGGCTAAATATTAGCTAACCTTACAGCTTCTTTGCAAGTATCATATAAGTTATCATAGATGTTTATATCTGGGCAATCTTTTCCCCATTTATATTTTATGTAATGTATTCCAGAAAATCTTGGACTGGCTCCAACAACTAACCTTGATTTTCTAACCTGATGCCATATCTTCCATTCACCTATTTCGTGTCGAGTAGTCTGCGCATAAGCCCTCTTACAAAAATGTTCTGATTCTTCTGCCAGCCAAAATAATATACATCCCTTTCTGTCTGGACATCCAGCTCTGTTGAGATAAAAAGTTTCCCAATCAACCTGCTCCCATTCCTCTTGATTATCAGAATGCTTAAATGGTATGGGATTTTGAGAAAGATGCACAGAATCAACTCTTCTACTCGGAGAGGCGACATTAATCCCCTCGTCAAAAGAGAGTATAACCTCTATCGATAAGTTATGCCAATTTGGAGCTCCTTGAATTGGTCCAGCCAAAAAAATTAAAGGACCATCAAAGTCAGGATAATTTGGAGGGAGTATTACTCTTCCCATCTTAAATAACCCACTTGCCGTTTTCCTGCACTATCTTTCCATCTAAAATTATCTTTGCCTTCTTCATGCTCTTAACAATATCCCAATGAATAGCAGACTCTCGAGTTTCATTTTCAGGAAGATTTTCCGTATAAGCCATTCCCAAAGCCAAATGAATAGTTCCCCCAATCTTCTCATCAAACAATAAATCTTTTGTATATCTCGTGATTTTAGGATTCATTCCAATTCCTAACTCTCCAAGATAGCAAGAATTCTCATCAGTTGCAATCATTTTCTTCAAGAACTCCTCGCCTTTCTCAGCCCTAGCCTCAACAACCTTCCCGTTTTCAAACTTTAGTGAGATTCCAGAAACCTCATTCCCCTGCTCAATTGCAGGATATTCAAACTTTATCCACCCATTAACTGAATCTTTAACAGGAGCCATGAATATCTCTCCCCCAGGCATATTATCCTCCCCCTTGTCAGCAATAGCAAGTCTTCCCATAATCTCCATCTTCAAGTCAACATTCTCTCCAATCAAATGAAATTTCTTGCCTTTCTTAAACCTAGAAAGAATTCTGTCAATCTTCTTTCCCTCCCTCTTCCAGTCTTGAAGACAAGCTGAAAATACAAAATTCTCATAATCAACTAGAGACATTTCAGCTTCCTGTGCAAGCGCAGCACAAGGATACCCCACACTGCATCTTCTTATCTTATCTCTCTCATTAACAATATAGTGTGAAATAGGAGAAGTAACTTTCTTTCTCGCAGCAATCTTGCTCGCATCAATTCCAGTCAGCTCCCGGGTATTAAATTCTGTATCAATTCCAATGTACTTCTGGCAGTTCTTTGCAATAAAATCAAAAATCTCAGGAAATTTTTCAATCTGCTCCTTACTTGCATGTTTATAGAAAAAAGGCGCAAGTCCAGGAAGAGTTATTCTAAGGACAGGATGCCCGCCAGCAAGAATAACTTCTTTATACAGAGCAGAAATAAACTCGCTGGCTTCCGTACTCCCGGAAATACAAACATTCTCTCCTTTACAAACTCGTACAGAATAATTCACAACTAATTTCGCAAGTTTTCTTGTTCTTTCATCTATCATCTTGAGATTACCTCATAAGCGAAAGCTTCAAACTCGTAAGAGTTTGACAGTGCTCGGAAATCAAATTTTCCGACAAGCCAGAAATCATCATATTTCTGGATCTTAAACTCCCACCATCTGTCTCAAAAGCCCTCTTCTGAAACTTCTTAATTTATCTCTCGGAACACCCTTAATATTCCTTCTCTCTTCATCAACAACTTCAATTCTTACAGCCTTTCTTGTTCTGGAGTCATATTTATAACTATTTCTAAAAACAAATCCATCAACATCTTGTAATCTAAAGCAATCTGCTAACTCTCTCCCTTTTAATTCATAATCATCCGCCAGTGGCGAGACATGACAGTTAATAATGCTTACATCTATTTCTCCTGGAATAACTGCCTGAAAATTATCAACTTCCCTTAGCATACAATCTACATAAACCTGCCTTCTTACTGCGTAAATTAATGCTATTTTTCCCATATTAATCAGAATTCTAAGGCGATTCCAAACCCACCCCTAACTAAAAAATCAAGAAACTTAGCATATTTAAACCTAATTGAAAGCCAGACAACCACAGCAAGCATGCCAAAAACCCACTAAACAATTGAATTAATCCTTCAAATTATCAATTCAAAATGCATTTAGTTAATTTCATATATTTCAAAGAAAAAGATAAAAAAGAAAAAGATAAAATTAAAGACAAAACTAATTTTTGGATATTGCAAAGTATAGTGTATACAAAGCAGCTAATCCAACTAAGATATAAACTGTTGTTGCTAGCCATGAAACGCTTCCTAAAACTAACTGAACAAGGTCTATATTAAAAGCGCCTACAAGCCCCCAGTTCAAGCCGCCAATTATGACCAAAACTAGTGCAATCCAGTCTAAAACTGATTTTGCCATTTTCCACCTCCTTTAATAAATTTATAGAGTTAAGTATATATTTAAACCTATCATTTTCTCTTTAATTGTGCAGGTTCATGACATATGTCACCCCCCATTATAAAATCTGTTAAACAACTAGATTAACTTCAAAAACGAGGAGTGCGGGTTAACTCAATCTGATCATGTAATCAACACCATTTAGTATACCAAAAATTTAACAGCAATAAAGTTTGTCAAGCTTCTTACCAGAAACTCTGCCAAAAGGATTCCCAAACTCTTTCACATTCTTAATCATCTCCCGATTCTCCTTAGTTTCCTTGCCTTGTTCAACTAAAACCTTTCTAGCTTTTCTAAAAGCATCGCACAACTTCAATCCTAGAGGGCATTTCTGCTCGCAAGCCTTGCACAGACTGCATTCATAAACAACCTTATCATAAACCTTCTTATCAAGAATAATCGCCTTCCCTCTTGGAGAGACTGTTTCCTCGCGCATAATAGAAAAAACAGGGCACAAACTTTTGCACATCCCGCACCTTATGCAATTTGAGACTATCTCTTCAATCTCTTCCTTAGCATTTTCAGCTTCAACTGTTGCTGTTGTCATACTCTCACCCCAAAACTCTTTAATTCTTTAATTAACTGATAATTATCTCTAAACAGAATAGTTTTCATTCCTAATTTTCTGGCAGGAACTAGATTTTTGGCATCATCGTCAATAAATACAATCTCTTTAGCAAGAATTTTTAATTTCTTCAATACCATCTTATAAAATCGGATATCAGGTTTAGCAAAACCACATTCATAAGAATTAAATTTGAAATGGAATTTACTATGCAATAGATTCCCCTTATTTCTCATAGTATCATTAACACTGATAACATTTGTTAAAGTACATAAAATATAATTTTTTTTAAGTTTTATTATTGTCCTAACAACCTCTTTTTTTAATATTGCTTTTGTAAAAGTCAACCATAATCTTCTAAATTTATTTTTATCTACTTTCAAATCCCTTGACAAAAAAGTAGTATATTTTGAAAAAGATATTTTTCCAGTCTGTACAATTTTGTGATACTTTTTTCTTATTTTAGCAAATTCCCCGTAATCTAAATTAAATTCTTTACATAAGCTTGTGTAAATCTGCCCATTTCTCAACTTAATCACAACCCCCCCAATATCAAAAATTATTGCTTTAATTCGTGTTGCCATTATCTACTCCCCCCTGTTTAGTATCTTCTTGAAAGTCAATTAACCCCTCATCACCATCATTAACCTCAACATCAGCAGCATCAACTAATTTCTTCTCTTCTTCTTTCTTTTGAGGCTTTAAATCAATAACCTTCCCACAATTTAACTTATTTAAGGGGTCGCGCCTCTTCTTGATTCTCTCTATAATCTTTATGTCTCCTGGTTCAAGAAACTCTTTCTTCGAGAGCCCTATGCCATGCTCCCCAGAAACCTGTCCGTGAAGCTTCTTAGTGAGTTTAATTGTCTCTCTTATCAAACTCTCCTGTCCCTTTCTATAAACAGGATGGATTATTCCAGAGCCAACATGCCCAAAAAAAGGAATCTTATTTTCTTGTAAGAATTCAGCAAACTCACTAAACTTATGGATGAGTATCTTAGGGTCCTCAATATGCGTAAACCCTGCGCTAGCAAGAGTAGGATAGATATTGTCCCGCAGATTCATAACTCTAATATAATCTTCACCCTTCATCTTTCCCTCCTCACTCTCATATTCTACAATCAAATGATTGCTATCAGGCAAATTAAGCAATCCAGAAATAAACCTGTCAAAAAACTCAATAGCAGAAACATCTTCGCGAAGTTTAAGATTCATAACTAAACCCTGAACATCAGACAAGCTGCTCATGCTCACTAAACTTGCGGTCCTCTTCATTTTAGGAATCAATTTCAATCTAGCCTTGAATATCACTCCAGTAATTCCTTCCAAGCCTGAAAAGTCATCTATCTCTGTCTTGCCAGCCTCAATCACCTCTCCTCTTCCATCAATAACCCACACCCTAGATACCCAATCACTTGTCCTTCCGTACTTAATAGCTCTAGAACCAACAGCATTAGTTGCAATCATCCCCCCAATAGTGCAGATAGAGTGGCTAGATGGATTCACAGGAAACTCCAAGCCATGCTTATCAAGGTAGCTATTTAGCTCATCTAGAATAATCCCTGCCTCAACTTCTATATCTCTCTTAGCTAAATCAAACTTGAGAATCTTGCTCATCTTGCTCATGTCTAAAACAACGCAGTTCTGCGGAACTGCGCCCCCCACTAGCCCCGAGCCTCCACCACGAATAGTAATTCCATTAAAGTTTCTCACAGCTTCCTGTATCTTCTCAACAGACTCTGGAAAAATAATACTAATTGCATTTCCTTCAATCATGCTTGCATCAGTCGAATATGCAATCAAGTCTATTTGTTTTTTCTCTTTCATCTTATCTTGCTCAAATCCCCATTTAGTATTATAGGATTAATTCCCATTAATTCATCTTTGAAGATGTTGTCTGGGATATTATTATAAAGAAATACTTTCTTTCCAGTGTCCCATGCCGTGAATATTTCTAGGAATGTTGCTCCACCTATGTAATTTTCCTGCCCGTTTTTATCAAAATTTAGCACAAGAATTGCATCATTTACATTTATTTTTTCTCTTTGCTTTTTTATCATTGCAGATTTCCATTTGCTATGCTCCTCATTAGAAATCAGCTTCATATCTTCTTCTTTCATTGGCTCGTCATAACTATTAGGCAGGGTAATAGAATGCCCGAGTTTCTCCAATGCTTCTTTTATAGGGGCAATCTTGTAATAATTATGCTTGCTGCTGCAAATAAATATCTTCATATTATATCATCTCCGAAAAATTTGGCGCATTTTTTATTTTAAGCATCATCAAAATCTTTTTCATTTAATTTTACCCATTTTGACGCAACGCTTAAAAGGTGATTTGATGTTGAAAATTTTGAGCCCCTCTGCCTGTCAAAAAAAGTGTACAATATGACTTCAATTCCCTTCTGTTTCATTCTTTCTATAACTGGCACAAAATCAGAATCTGACGCAATTAAAATAATCTTTTTTATGTTTGGATAATTTTCCTTAACGTCATACATATCCAAGATAACAAGAGCATCAACTCCTTTTTGGCAATAGTCTGCAACTCCTTTCTCATTAAATATTCTCTGGCATCTTCCTTCCCTTAAAATAATCCATTTTTTTCTTTTCAGCATTCGCATCATATTGTTATACCTTCTCATTAAGGAGTTTTCTTGCTCTGTGGGCTTAGAGTTTTGATAAGGGGGGGCAGAATAAATAAACAAGTGTTTTAAGTTTAGATTTTCCTTTTTGCAGATATTTCTAAAAGTCTGCAGATATTTTTTGCTCTTGCCAGTCTTTCTTTGCAGATGCTTCTTCACTAACCCAAAAAAGCAGTCATCAACGAACATCAAAGTGTCTTCCATCAAACAACACTCCTGAAAATTTTAGAAAAAATATAAACATCCGGCAACTTTTTCAAATCACCGGGGATCATACTCACAATCCGAAGATTGCTATAATTACACAATTCTTGAGCTTTATAAACCTTTTCTTCTGCCATGTTAAAACTTTAGCTTGCCTAAGTTATCATACAAATCATTGGTATCTTCAAATTCAATAACCTTATCAGCAAACTCTCTCATATGAGTATTCCTCAAATCCTTCTGAATTGCTAAAATAAATATCTTTTTCTCGGCTAAAGCATGTCCAATCTCCATCAGCATACCCTCGCTTTTATCTTCTGTCCTGATTATTGCTAACAACGCGTCTGATTCATTAATTTTATCTAGTGTATTCAGAAACAAGTATTTTTTCTCTTTGGGTTTTTTAGAATCTAAGGCAGGACAATAAACCTCATTCCCAGATTTACCAATTATTGAACAAATCTTTTTTAGCATCTCTGTTAATTCCTCCTCGTTCTCTCCTATGAATCTATAAGCTAATTGGATCCTCATATTAACTGCAAGCCTCCTTAAGTTCGCACTTCTCTTTCTTCAAATCAGTCTTCTCAACTTTTATTCCTAAAGCCTCAGCAACAACATGTGAGAACTCTAAAACCTCTATCTCACTATTTTCATGAAGGTGAGCATAACATAAAGGGCAAGGAGTAATAATCTTTTTAACTCCAATATCCCTCGCCTGCTCAACTCTCTTCCTAGCTATCTTATTAGCAAGTTCAGGATTATTAGTCTTCAAACCCGCTCCTCCCCCGCAGCATAACGAGTTCTCTCGCGAGTTTCTTAACTCAACAACTTCATAGCCTAATCTCTCTAGTATCTTTCTAGGCTCTTCATAAATTCCTAGATGTCTCCCTAAATGGCACGGGTCATGATAGCTTACCTTTTCTCTTCTCTCAAGCACAATCTTCTTCTTTTCCAGATAACTCAAAATAACAGAGATAACATGCTCAACTTCAATATCCCAGTCAGGCAGCATCTCCTTATAATCTTTCAGAAATGTCTTAAAACAAGCAGGGCAGTTAGTAATAATCTTCTTAACATTATACTTCTTAAATATCTCAAGATTCTTCCTTGCCAGTTTCCTTGCCTCAGTTTCATACCCTGCATTTAACACAGGACTTCCACAGCATAAAATGTCAGGCAGGATAATAAAATCAGCTCCCAGTTTCCCAAGTATCTTTTTATAGTTCTCTGCCTCTGCGCTCAGAGCATATTTAGTTAAGCATCCAGGATAGTAAACAGTATTCTTTCCAATCTTTTCTAAAAAACTCTTGATTCCCATGAGAAATGGCAGTAATCTGAATATATAAAATTTATGATTCTAAGTTCACTTGTCTTGCACAAAATACCAGCTGTTTCCTACACAAACCCTCTTTCCATCATCAGTTGTAAAATCCCCTCTTAGCCTATCTTTAGTGTTTTCCATACCTTCAATAGAAACATAACATTCATCTTCTCCAAGAATTCTATCATCAGCATAAACCTTTGCCTGCTTTCCAGAATATTTAAAAGAATATTCCTCTCTCACCCCTCTGGAGCCAAAACCGCCACCCTTCCATATTCCTCCTACAACAGCTATAGAAATAATTAATGAAATTAATCCTGAAACTTTTAAATAATTCACCATTTCCCTTGAAAGAAATTCACATTTTTAAACATTATTATAACTTATCACAACCATCCGAAAAGCAAAGCCAGAGCCAGAACTATCATTAACAAGCCCCCTGTCAGCTTCATGTATTTTCTCAGCTTCTGCCTGTAATGCTCTGCCTTGTCAGTTTCTAAAACAAAGAAATAAATCAAGAATATAATCATAATCAGGGGCATAATATAAAATAGATTATACCATAAAATATAGAAAAAACCTGAAAATCCAGAAATTGCTTTCTCTGACAAAATTCCAACATAAGCTAAAGGCAGCCCTAAAGTGCAGCCAAGCTCAACAAAACTCAGAATAATAGCAAGAATAATAATTGCAGGAACAGTAGCCTTTTTCAAATAACTCTCTAAAATAGGCCTTGCAAATTTAGGAATCTCTAAACTCGGCCCAAACCCCTTAAAAAAGAAGTCTTTCACATTAATCAATCCAATAACTATCAGAACAACAGAGATAATCACCCTTCCAAGACCCCTAAATCCAATAAAAGAGACAAGATTAATCAGTCCTAACATAATCAATACATAAACCAAGAATATCACAAAAGAGAAAACTAATCCTAATTTCAATATTTTCTTCTTAGAAGCAGATATAGTAAATAAATAACTTAAAAGAAATATTAAAATTGCAAAAGTGCACGGATTAAAACCATCAACAAATCCGAGAACAGCCCCAACAAACACAATAGGAATCTCCTTGCTAATTTCAAGATTTTTTCCAAATAAGCTGAATCTTATAATACTCTGCTTCTCATCGCATTTGTTCTCAAGGCACTGAGAAACCATTTCTTCAATATTCTTTCCAACACTGTCTTTGTTATCAAAACCAATTACGTGCCTGCTCCCCATAAAAAAGGCAGGAACACCCCACGAGTTTTTAGGAATATTATAAGAAACTAAAAACTCTTCAAATATTTTCTGATTGCTGGAATTATGCCAGGTTTCATGAGAAATCACCTTTAAGTTATACTTCTCTTCTAATTCCTGCAAAAAAGGCTCAGCATCAGCGCAGTGAAGACAGCCATCTCCATAGAAGAAATATAAAACACCCGAGTTAGTCTTAGCATCTTCTAAACAAGAATTCTGAGCTAAAACTAGTGGAATAAACAACAAAGATAGCAAAACTACGAACATCAGCTTTTTCATTAAAACTATATAGAACTGTGATTTAAAAATCTTGTTAAGAGCCCCAATACATTTAATTAACCTGTAATCCGCGGTTGTTAGATTAATTTAATTGTCTAAGGGGTTTAAGCATGAATTAGGTTCTTATCCCAACACAATAATACTTAAAAACCAGAGAATTTTTTTAAATTATGCACCAAGAACCAGCCCAGGAAACAGATATAGAAGAAGAGGATATAGAATTCTACCTGGCACATTTTACAGATTACAGAAAATGTTATTGCAGCAGGTGGCTCAAAAGAACTGAGGGATTTGAACATAATGGAAGAATTTACTGCTCAAAAGATTGCGGATTACTGAAAAGAATCATTCAAAACAGCAGAGAAGCAGCTCAAAGTGTTGGGCTGTGTAAAGAAGCAGAAGAGAAAAGTAGTTAAGCTATGAAGATATAAATCTGCTATGTCAGGAAAATTGTCAACAAAACTCAAAAATACCTTGATTGGAGCATTACTTGCTGGGGGGTTAGCTTCAATAGCAATGGGATTAGGAGCATCACACGGAAATTTGATTAAGACACACAGAGACCTAACACAAATAAGAACAGAACTTCAAAGTTACAGAATAGAGAGACAGAAATATCATGCTAAACAACTTAAGGAACTTTGTCAAAGAAGTAACCAAGAGTTTGATGAACTCAAGTACAGATTAGACCCAAATAATGCCCCTTAGAACTCTAATACTAAAATTCCATCTCTATTCTTAATTCAGACAATGCAAGAACAAATTTGCTAATCATCATAAAATGCCCAGCCATGCTTCTTGCCTCTCCTTTTAGATTTTCTTTTATTTTAAAGTGCTCATTATAAATTTCATAATCATTTTTCCCAAAATTAATTGCAGTTTCCCTATTAAATTTATAAAATAGCTCATAATACAAGTCAAAATGCTCTTTTACCATCTGTGCAAGAGGAAGAACATCTTTCACTGATTTTTTTGCTACTGCCAGATGCTTCCCAATATACTTGAATTCATCTCCTGCTAATTCTAATAAGAACAGAGATGAAAACAAGAGCATTTTCTTGCTGTCTGAAAACTGGGCTGATAATTTATTTAAAATCCTGCAGCAATAATCAACAAACCTGTCTGTATTCAAATCAATTGTGTGAATCTCTTTGCATATCCCAGAATCTCCAATCTCATCATTACCAACTGCATCAATAACTCTCTCAAACATCTGCTGCATAATCAAAAAAACTCTTCTTAGTGAATTGTCAAACTCTTTTACAGAAGGCGCCCCCATATCTTTAACAATACAATAATCCTTGCCAGATTCAATAACACCCATACCCATAAACCTGTCAACAACTGACTGAATCATTGCAAGAGCAGGTTTATGAGGCATTTTCTCACCCAGCTTAGAATAATCAAATTGGGTTGTATAAAAATGATATGCATCTTCATATTCTTTTTTTCCAGAATCAAATTTCAACTTTATCTCATCACATCCAGAACGATACGCAGATTGAAAGAATCTCCATAACAAAGGAATTGTAAATCCAGTTAAATCAATTTCTGTTTTCTTCTCTTTAAGGTTTTCATTTCCATTTAAAATCAAGCTTGTTTCTTTTTCTTGTATATCTAATTCATCACCTGGCTGAATATTAAGTTTCTTTGTCCACTCAGTTGGCAAAGTTATAGTCAGGGTATTATGTCCCTGTTTAATTACTCGTCTTTTCATATGCTTAACACTATCTCACTATATTTAAATCTTTTTACCCTATTGAAGATAGTGTTACCTTATTGCAGATATGGTTGGATATATTCACAATTGATAATTAATAAATAATCCTAAAAGTTAAGACATTCATGGAAACACTTGAAACACGAACAAGCACAGAACAAAAAACAAGGATATGTGGTTGTTGTGGAAATACATACAATTCAGGAGCAAGGCAGCAAGAAGTTGCAAGCAAGGCAAAACCAAACACAGCAGAAGAGTATTGCTGCGATGAACACTGGGCTTCAGAAACAGGTATTTATGAAAGCTGATTTTGATTTTCCTGCAAAATGCCAAATATCAAGTAAGAAACATATTCTTCATTATAATTAAATTTAAATCTTAATGAAAAATCTAATTAGCATGACAAACTTAACGAGCAGGATTGGATTCCCTCTGCAGCTTGATATATCAACAAGCAAAATTCTTTTTGGTAATAATGTAACAGGCGAGTATTGGGAAAAAACACTTGCTGGAAACTCTGTTTCAGGAGATGCTTTATGGAAGAGCATGATGTTTGCTTCTGGATTTACAGATAAACAAGGAAATATAACCAGAGAGCCTGATTTAAAACAATTTCTTGAAAATCCAGATAGTGTTCTTTATTATGGATATAGAAACATTTTCTTAAACAATCCTTCTTTGCTTGATATATTAAAACAGCACAAAATCAGGCCAGATATAACCATCCTGCCTCCTGGCTGTATAGGAAAAGAATTCTTGAGAACAGAAGGACACGAGCATATTGAAAGACTGCCTGAAATATACGAAGTTATTCATGGAAAAGCAGCTTATCTTTTGTTTAAAACACAAAAACAGAATCAAGAATGCATAGAAGATGTCATGTTAATTTTAGCTGAAGAAGGCGAGCATGTTTTATTCCCCCCTTTCTATCACCATATAAGCTATAATGTCTCAAATGTCCCGCTTATAATGACTGATTTTTTAAGCACAAATGCAAAATCTGATTTCAAGTATATCAAAAAGCATAATGGTGCTCCATACTGGCTTGCAAATAATAAAGGAAAAATAAAAACAATAAAAAATCCTCAGTATAAAAAAGCCAGATTAAGAACTATTAAACCTTCTGCTGAAATCCCAGAACTTTTCTTAAGGAAAAACTGCCCTATGTTTGCTCTTGTCCAGCAAAAAAGATACAAAAATCTTTTTGAATTGCTAAATGACAATTCTGACAAATTTTCTGAAATTTACAGAAAAGCATTTGTTGCCTGCTAATATCCTAAAAATTCACTATTTTCCCTATTCTTCACATTCTCTGATATCTTTGTATATCCCAAATAAGAAAGATATTGACAAGAAATAAATTCTTTCTTTAATTCTGATTATTAACTAAATTTTAAAATGAAGTATAAAATTCATAGATTTTCAGTGTGATAAAGTCGGATAAATTCAAGATATTTGTACGCAATCTTAATTAAATTTTAACAGGAGGTAAAATGGAAAGAAAAGTTGAAGTAAGCTTAGAGGCTTTTGGAAGCAAGAAAATTTCTGCTCTTTTCACTCCAGAAGAGTTGAAAGGAAAAAAAGTTGAAGACCTAGTAAGAACAATTCTTGCAATGAACTGGCAGGGTGAAGACAGCAGAACTCTCGCAGCAATACAAACAGAAATGGAAGCAAGAAAAGGATACGTAACCAAGGCAGGAGTATACAACGCAACAAATCCAGTGAAACTGCAGCCAATCAGGCTTGGAGACTCAATTGAACCCTATGTTCAGCAGATTGGTTCACCTGAAGAAAGAGTAAGGCTTTCTATCACAGGAATACACGACGTAGGGAGTTAATATAAGATGCTGCCTGAAACAGATTTTCATAGAAGGAGAAATCTTATCTTCGCAATCATAGATGGAAGGTATTATAATGCCTCAAATTCCATGCCAGTGGTCTGCAACTACCTAACTCTCTGTGATTTAAGATTTCCTCTTAGTTCTGGAAGAAAGATAGACGAAGAAGAAGCAGGATATTCAAAAAAGCATAAAGAGCTTCTCTTAAAAAGAAAGTCAGAATTTGAAAAAGAGTTCAATTCAGGCAGAGGAACAAGCGAACTCGAAAAAGAGCTTGAGATTCTTGAAGACACTGCTTTTTTTCTTGAATATTTATGCAAACAGCATAATTTCCACCTTAAAGTTGAAGAACCACAAAGCTATATCCAAATTACTGACTCTTTAATCAATGAAAGCCCGATTTTTCCAGAAATAATAAAAGGAAACCACGTTGTGATAAACAGAAGAGTGTATCCTTTAGAAGAAATTGCACAGCCAGTTTTTATTAATCTTAATGGAAAAAATTATACAATTCTGCCAAGCAAAATGAAAGTAGAAGATATTGAAAGAAGATTTCATGAAGTTCTTGAATCAAGGCTTAGGTTTCAGGCAATGAAAGATTCAGAAAAAGTAAATGAACTTAACTGGAAGACCTCAATCTTAAAAGAGAAAATAAAAATATTTATAAGAGACATAAAAGTTTCAGTCTATCCTCATTGCTATGAATGCGGAGAACTAGGATTTGACACTTCTGCAAGATGCATTTACTGGCTTATAAGCCCTCATCATAATGAAACAACAGGAAGAAGATATTCTGAAGGGCAGTGTGCAGCAGCGCTTCATTTCTCCAGGAAAAATCTCTCAACTTCCGCAGTGCTTGCAGAAAGAGCAAACAGAAACAGCGCATTTATTATAAATTCTACCAGCCCCTGCATGGGTTTCAGCTTTGTTGGAAATACAACAGAAGACAAAATGTTCTATCTAAGAAAATGGGCTACTAATGTTGAAACAAATAAACAAATCCGCGTAAGACAGGAAAATAATGAACAATACTAAATCTTTCAGGAGCAAAAATGAAATCTGAAGTTTTTGTTAGAACTGCCAATTTTACCTATCTCCCAATAACTGAAAGAACACTTGAAAAAATAAGAGCATATGGAATGTTGTCAGGAAGGCTGGAGTGTTATGGATTTCTTATTTCGCCAATAAAAATAAATGATGGAGTTGCCTATGACGCAATTCTCGCTCCAAATCAGGAAGTTTCAGGAAATCATGGGCATTTAAGCGGAGAAGCTGCTGCAGAAGCAAAAGAAGAAATTGAAAATATGGGATTCAAGGCAATAGGCTTTTGGCACAGTCACGGAAATCACTTAACCTTCCACTCTGGAACTGATGATGAAAACATGGACACTCTTTATCGCGCTTTTGCAGGGAATACAGAAGAAAAAGTAGTAAAAAATATTGACAGAGACTTAAGGCCCGACTATGATGCGTGCCAGATTATTTATAGAAAAGCAGGACTTGAAATGAAATTTCAAATGGACAAGGGAAACATGGCATATGAAAGTAACATGGTTAATCCAGATTATTTCAGGCTTCATGGAGAACCAAATTCAGACATAATTCTCGCATTAACCTCTGACATGAGGCTTCTGCTTAAAGATGAAAAAAGCAGAATAGTTTTAAGAGAGCCAAAATTAATTGAAATTGGGAAATGCAAAAGCCATGAATTCCTTGCAACAGGATTTGCTTATTCAATTGTAACTAACAGCAGAGGAGAACTTTATGGAGAAATTACTGTTGTAAAATGGTGCAGCCTCTGTGAAAAAGAAAGCATAGAAACAAAGAGAAACATTGTAATAAATCCGATAAAAGTCGAAAAGGACCTTGAATTCACAAGAAAACAGCTTGAACAGGATCTTGAAGAAAGAGTAAGGGGAAGATCAAAATGGCTATAAACCTTGAAAGATACAACAGACAGAATCTTATAGAAGGATGGCAGCAGGAAAAGCTTTATAATTTAAAAGTTTCCCTGGCTGGTTCTGGGCTTCTTTCTGATTTTCTTTTAGTGGACTTAATCTCGCTTGGTATTGGCAGAAACACAAGAACAGGCAGCAGCTGCTCTTTTGAATTTGAAAAAATAAATCCTGAAGTTTATATTGAGCAGAGAGATGAAGAAATAACAAGTTTTCAAATGGCTGAATTGTGCATAGAGGATTCTGATTTTGTAATAGATGCAACAAATGACACAAGGTCAAAACATTTCCTATTTGAAGCAGCAAAAAAAAAGAATTTAAACTATTTTTCCGCCTCCTGCAGCAAAAGCGGGCTGTCATTTTCATTCAACAGGAATGGGGAAGTATTTGATGATTCAACGCAGGGAGCAGTAAACAGTATGATATGCGCAGGCATTGTTGCAGATGAACTAAGAAAAAGAGCATTCTGTCTGAAAAGAGATAGGCAACTTGACAGATTAGAAATTGGAGTAAAAGAGCCAAGTAATCTTGAGAAAAAAATCCTTCAGGTAGGGGCCGGTGCGATAGGAACATTTTCAGCTCTGGCTCTTGCATTGAAAAGTGCGCAGATTAAGATAATTGATTTTGATGTTGTAGAAGAAAGCAATCTGAACAGGCAGTTTCTTTTTTATGATTCTATTGGAAAAAATAAAGCAGAAGCTCTTTCAAAAATGCTTGAGAAATATTCAAGAAAAATCCAGAATGGAACTGAAAAAATAGGCGAGAACTTTGATCCTTCAGGATATGACTTTGTCTTTTCATGCGTAGATAATAATCAGGCAAGATACTTTATGAATCTTGCATCAGCAAAACACTCTGTGCCCCTCATCAATGGAGGTTCAAGCACATTTGCTGGGAATGCAATGCCTTATTTTCCAGGAAAAACAGCCTGCCTCGACTGCCAGCTGGGATATGATTTAACAGAAACTGCAAAAGAAGAAGAACAACCTAAAAAAAGAGAAATAGGCGCATGCTTTCATCCAGCCTTAATCATCCCAAACCAGATTATTGCAGGGCTTATGTTAATATGTGTTGAAAAAGCAATATCTGGAAAATATGAAAAAATAAATTATTTATCAGGAGAGGGGCTTTTATTTCAGGAAATAGAAGACCAATGCTTCTCTGAATGCAGAAAAAATGGATGATAAACACGAAATCATAAGAAGCCCCGAAGAAGTTGGTCAGATCATAGGGCAGATTGTAATCAAAGTCAGCGAAAACAAGTCTGATTTAAGGATAAGTGGAATGGAAAACATCCACCCAATATACGAAGCATTGATTGCCTTGCTAAGAAGGCATGTTCCTGACACCAAAATCGCGCAAAGGTTTGTAAAAGATGAAAACAGCTTAAGAGAATTTTTTGCAACAGACACTCTTCTTGATATCTTAAAAAAGCCTGAACAAACTAGAAATCTTGAAGAAGCATTTTCTTCAGGCAAGACATTAAAAGAGATTGCAGAAATGGCTGCTCTGTATATCTCAGAAGGAAAGCTTGCGAAGGAAGGAAAAGTTTTGCATACAGTTACAGAGAAATCCTATAGAGACCCTTTATTTATGAAAGCATTAAAAAAAGCAAAACCAGAAAGCGTATATGTAGAAGGGAAAGAAATTGAAAGAATAAGCCAGGAATCATCAAAAATGAGAAAAAGAAGAAAATATGGCAGAATAATCACAGGAATTTTGATTGCGGGTTTAGCTTCCACAGGGTACTATGGATCAAAAAAATACCAAGTAAAAATATCTGAAAATCCGGTTTATCCTGCCCAGTTAGAAAAAAATGTTTCTTGTTTAGAGCAGCAATTAAAAGACAAACAGGCAGAACTCAAGAAGAAAGCCCAAGAATTTTCCGAGCTTGAGAGAAAGGTATCGGAAAAGAGCTCTGAAATGAGAACATTAGAAACAAAAGTTTCGGGATATAACCAGGAAATGCAACTTTTGAATGATAGACTGCCAAAAGCAAAAGCCAGCATCGAAAATGCAAAAAGCAGTTTGGCAAAAGCAGAATCAGAATTAAAAGAAAAAGAAGATAAGTTCAATAGTGTAAAGACCGAGTCATCCAAGCTGGCTGAAGATTATAAAAATCTTGGAAAAGAGTATGTTGTTGCTGGAAAAAACAATGAAGCAAGAAGAATTCTTGAAAAAGCATTGGAATTAAATCAAAATGACTCACACACAAACAACTTGCTCGGAATAGCTTATCTGAATGAAAAAAATCTGAGTGAGGCAAAGAAATTCCTAGATAAAGCAATTGAGCTAAATCCAAATGATGCCTCATATCACCACAATCTTGCTGTTTATTATGCTTGGTCAGGAGACAAGGAAACAGCAATAAAATTATATCAAAAAGCAATAGGGATTGCTCCTGCTTTTGCCCCGCCGTATTACAATCTTGGCCAAATAAAATGCCAGGATAATGAGAAAGAAAAAGCAATAAGTTGCTTCAAAAAATTCCTCGAGCTAGACACTTCAGATAATGAAAGAACTAAAGACGCAAAAACAAAGATAAGTGAAATTGAAAAAAAGCTTGCTCAAGAAAAGGAACATGAGATTGAGGTAGAATGAATAAGGAAGATAGATTAGAGATAGTACTGAAAAAGCCTATGAGATACTGCGGACCGCCGCCATTAATGTTTAAGGTTAAAAAAGGAAAAGTAGAATTATGCGCTTACTCCTTCTTAAATAATAATCCTACGAGCAGAAGCTGTGAGATAGAAATACCAGAGGAGTTAAGTAATGAATCTTATGAAAAGATAATTGAACAGGTTTATAACAAGGTTGAACCAAGATATAGAAAATATCTAGATTACTTAAAAGATAAATTAAAAAGAAATGGAGTCATAGAAGTTAAAGATAAAGAATCCTCAGACAAATGGAAAATTAGAAAGACTCTGAAGAGAATATGATAGGCACAGGTGGAGATTCAAAATATTAAAGCAATTTTTAGATTGGTATAATGCTCGCCTTCATGGGGCATTAAGACTTGATTGGGCAGAAACACCAAACGAAGCTTTTATAAGAAAGAGAAGACCTGAAAGTATATTGGGTTTATTTTTGGGGCAGATTGAAGATGGATGAACAAGAAAAATGGTTTGAAATTAAGAAGCGAAATAATATTAGGACCTTACAGTTGTAAACAAAATGAGAAATAAACATAAAGAGATATATGGAATTGATTTTGGGGGAACGAACCTTAGAATTGGAAAAGTTAATCCTGAAACTGGAAGCCTATTGGGAAAGATAATGTCATTTCCTGTAAAAAACTTTTCTTCAAATAATGATTTAAATTCTGCAATATTGCAAGCAATAGAAGAAAATGCGCGAGTAGGAATAAGTGCAGCAGGCGATGTTGATGAAGACAGACTGGTGATTAAATTCTCTCCTAATTCGAGAATAAAAGGAAAGATAAACTTTGGAGCGGTTTTGAAAGAGAATGGCAGAGATGTTGTTATGACAAATGACATGAAAGCTGCTGTTCAGGCTGTTGCAAGATTTGAAGAAGCTGTAAGAAAAGGCAAGAGTCTCTATAATGTTGCTGTTGCTACTTATTCTTCTGGATTTAATGCAGCAGTTGCGAGAAAAGGCATAAATGCAACTCAAGCTGAATTAGGGCACATTAAGTATAAACCAGATTCTGAATTGTTTTGCGGATGCGGACAAAGAGGGCATCTTGAAATATTTGTGAGTGGAAACGGAGCAGCAAGTATGGCAAAACAATACTTCTTAATGACTCATGAGATTAATCATCCAATAATAATCTCTGCTCTTGGAGATTACAATGAAAAAGCAAGGAAAAATAAAAAAGAAACTTATAAACTTGAACAACTATGTGAAGAAGATGCATATAACAGAATAATTCTGGAAATATCTGCAGCGCATGTTTATAGAGCATACAAAGAAAATCCAAATCAAAATCCTCAAAAAGATATAAGAAAAACGCAAACAAGCGCTATTTCGCATTCATTTGGAGTAATTAATTCTGCATTCAATCCCATTGATGTTCTTGTCTGCATGGGTGGCTTGACAGAGCAAGAAGAATTATTTAATAACGCAATAAATGATTACATGTCAGGAGAATCTGGAAGTCAGCTGCCGTCTCTTAATATTCCAAGGGTATGCATAACATCTCTTCCAGCAATAGGCGTTCAAGGAGCAGCAGCTTATTACTTGTCCAGGAGGGAAAATTAAAAATGCCAGATTATTTAATAGACAAATGAACACACAAATAAATAAAGCAGAATAATGAAAATACTAATAACAGGGGGCGCAGGTTTCATAGGAAGCCATATTGCTGACTTGCTGGTAAGCCAAAATAATGAAGTGATTATTATTGACAATCTTTCTTCTGGAACAAGAGAAAACTTAAATTTAAAAGCAAAATT
>JAHIEM010000134.1 GCA_018901625.1 Nanobdellota archaeon | reverse complement strand
TTCGCTCCTTGATAAAATAATTCTGAAAAATAAAATTCCTTCTAAAGCAGAAATAGACGCCAAATCCATGAAAAAACCCGGGAAGGAAGAGAAAAAAACAGAAGAGCATCTGATGAAAGAAATAAAAACAGAGAAAGCGAAACCAGAAATAGAGAAAAAACGCCCGGTTAAAAGAAAAAAGAAAACCAAGAAAAAGAGGAAGAAAACCAAAACACGCAAATAAATATATCTTCCAACCCCCAATAAGTAATGTTAATTCCTAGTCCATTATTTAATAGGTATTAATTAACTTCAACTGTTTTATTCAGCAACCACTCAAACCCCCAATTTCATGTTTCAAGGATTATCTATAATTCTGTTGATTGTAGCAATTATTTTCAGAATTATAGAGATAGAGAATTCTGGACAAAATGTGCTGGGATTACCAGAATTGTCTATAATTATAATTGCTCACACCGTCAGAATTTTCTCACCACGATTTAGGATGTACCAATTAACATCCAAGTTCATGTTTGAAGGCTTAATAATTCTACGGAACTAAATTATACTTCAGATTAAGCAGGAAATATTCAATTACAAACAATACAATTGCAATCAAAAGGGGATAGAGTGAGATATCTGATGAAACCTTTTTGCGAGTAAGTTTCATTGATTCATTGAATGAACGCATCATATCCTCCTGGGTAGTAACATTAAAAAACACCCCCCCAGTATTAAACGCAAGCGCCTTCAGTGAATCAGCATCCGCCTTTGAAACTCCAAAACTGGCTTTCCCCCCCTCAAGAGTTCCAATCATAATAGTATGCAGAACAACATTATTTTCATTAGCATAGTCTATTGCATTATCAATGCTTCCCACATTAATCTGCCCGTCGCTTAACAGGATAACCGCCCTTGCATCCTCTGCTTTCAAAAGATTAGAAGAAGTTATCACTGCTTCATAAATATCTGTCCCCTCAATCGCGCTCATCTGAACATCCCCCAACACTGCTTTTGACTCTTCTTTGTCCGCAGTCATATCCTGCTCAATAACAGAATTTCCAGAAAAAGAAACAATCCCTATCTTAGTTCCAACAGCAGCAGAATCAATAAAATCCCTTGCAGAATTCTTCGCAGCTTCCAGTCTGTTAGGAAGAATATCAGTTGCCTCCATACTCCTTGAAGAGTCTATAGCCAGAACAAATGAAAAAGAAGAAGCATCCATCTCCCTATGGAGAGTTATCCCCGCAGCAGAAGCCACCAGCAAAATAAGGGTAAGCACGCTTAAAGAGGATACAACAATATTTTTAGAAAAGAATTCAATTCCCTGAACCTTTGATATCGCATCAAAATTTGCAAACCTCAGCGCCCTCCTTCTTCCTGTGTTAAGTGTTAGAAAATGTATGATGAGTATTATCGGAATCCCAATTAAGAACAGAAGATAAATTGGATGGGAAAATGTTATGTACATCTCATTTAAAAACAAGGTATTTTTTCTTTTCTACCCTCTCGTTTAAAAACTCAGCAAGCAGGGGAGGAAATGGCTTGTCAGTAGTCAGGCTCAGAAAGTCAATTCCACTGTCTTCAAGAATATGTTTCACAAACCTTTCCTGCTCGAGGGCATTTTGTTCATACAGCCTTCTTGCCACGCTCGGATCAACAATAATCTGCTCCGCAGTTTCAGGGTTTTCTAAAACAATCTCCCCCTTGATATCAGGCATGGTCATATCCAGAGGGTCCCGAACAGCTATTGCCATTGTTTCAAATCGTTTTGCAAACAGCTCAAAAAGAATGCCCTGTCCTCTCCTAATCTTAATAAAATCAGATATTATAACCACAGAAGAAAATGACTCATCAAAATAACTCAAAAAGTTTTCAATTCCGCTTGTTACATCAGACTTCCCCCCGTATAAAATAGGGTCTGATATCTCATAAACAAACCTCTCAAACTGTTTCATTCCCTTCTCAGGAAAAACCATTTTTACAACATGATTATTAAAAAATCCAAACCCCAGCTTATCCCCCGAGGTAATGATAAGATGCCCAAGAGAAACTGCTGCCTCTGCAGCATACTCGCACTTTAATTTCTCAGTAGAACCCATAATCATATTATCACTCACATCAACTAAAATCATAATTTTCAAATCTCTTTCCTCAATGTATCTCTTAACAAGAGGCTTGTTAGCTCTTGCACTAGCCTTCCAATCTATGTCCTGCGCATCATCATCCGGAGCATAATCCCTATAACTGTCAAACTCTAGCCCCTTTCCCCTAAAAAGAATCTGGTATACCTGATTTTTCAAAAGAAAATCCTTCATCAACAGCTCAAATTCACTAACCCTTTCCACAATATTAAGGTTTAATTTCCTGGATTCCATTTTAATCAGAAATTAAGGAGCCCTCAATTTACTTAAAATCCCACTGACAATATTGTCCGAACTTATTCCCCCTACTTTCGCTTTGTAAGTCAGCATCAATCTATGCCTCAAAACACTATAAGCAACATCCCGGACATCTTTCGGGATAACAAAATTTCTCCCGTTCATTAATGCTCTCGCCTTGCTTGCAATGTAAAGCCCTATAGTCGCCCTCGGAGAAGCGCCCCATGCTATGCAGCTTCCATGCTCAAAATCCTTTGCTCTTGTTATGTCAACAATTTTGAGAATATAGCTCTTTATTTTCTTGCTTGAATAAACTCGCTTGGTTAAACTCTGCATCTTGAGGATTTCTGCCGGAGAGGTTACTCCTTTAATGCAAAAATCTTCAAACTTGCTCAGAGTGATATTATCTTCCATAATCTTCTCCTCATCATCAATTTTCGGATAAGTCATAATCAGCTTGAATAAAAACCTGTCAACCTGTGCCTCCGGAAGCGGATAGACTCCACTCTGCTCAAGAGGATTTTCATTAGCCATCACAAAAAAAGGAATAGGAAGCTTGAAAGTAGTCTTGCCTATTGTAACCTGTTTCTCCTGCATTGCCTCAAGAAGCGCTGACTGCGTTTTAGGAGGACTTCTATTAATCTCATCTGCAATAATAAAATTTGTAAAAATCGGCCCCTTGATAATCTCAAACCCCTTTCCAGGAGTATAGCTTGTAATCCCGCTCAAATCAGTAGGCAGCAAGTCAACTGTAAACTGCACTCTTTTTGAACTGCAGCCAGAAACATCTGCTAAAGCCCGTATAAGCAAAGTTTTAGCAATTCCAGGAACTCCTTCAATTAAAACATGCCCGTCACATAGAATAGCGCAAATCAGCCCGTCAACTACCTCTTCCTGCCCAATAACAATTTTGGATATCTCTTTCTTCATTCTTGAAACTACATCCGCGCAACTTCTAACCTCCACCGCACTAACCCTCTCATCTCTTTTTCTCATCTTAAATTTGCTCTTTTAACTGTAAATCCAGACAGATTATTAAACCTTTCCCCCCCATCGCTCATTCCACAGATTTACTCTCCTCATCCTTTTTAGTTTTCTCCTCTTGTAAGTATAATAAGTCAAGCCGACAAAAAACACAACTAGTGTAGAAAAAACAATATACTTAAATATCCTGTCTTCCAGTTTCTCTCTTCTTATAGGAATTGAAACCTGCATTATAGCATATCTGCATGCATCAATCACATCCTGGGATAATTTGATTGCTTCTTCTGCTCTTCCAGAATCAGATAGCTTTCTTGCTTCATTCACTCTCTCCATAAGTTCCACGCATCTGGGATTCTCAGCAATAAGCTCTTCAGTGAAAATTATTTTCTCTATGGCAGAAGACATGTTCCCCTCCTTTACAGTAAGATACAGCTTCCCCCAATCACTGAATTTCGGGCTCTCAACTTTCCCAGTGATAGTCAGCTCGTAAAGCCCAGGAGTTTCCGTGTCTATGTCTGCATCCATAGTAATATTAATTTCTTCCCCAATAGACAATTGGGAGAACTTCTGCCTGCTGAAAGAAAGAGATATATCCTTGCTCAGGACATTGTTTATCGCAGCAATGCCGCTCAAATCAATATTATAGAGTATCATTTTTCCCCCATTACGGAGCGTTAGAGGAAGCGAAATCTTATCTTTCGTGTAAGCCGAGAGTGGTTCTGGAAGGATTATCTTCAGTGCAATGGGTATTGAAGAACCCCCGCCCCCGCTTGAAGGAGCAGGAGATGGAGTTGTAGCAGGAGTTGTGAACTCAACTAAAAAAGAATTGCTTGAAGAATTAGTCAGGCTGGAGTTGCTTTCATTGTAATCTCTGCCAGACACTGTAATAACTTCAACAACAGCGACTGATGACGATAGTGTCAGCGCCCACCCAGATGAAACACTTGAAGTTATATAGCTTGGAGTGGCATTGCTTGCAACAGAAAAGTTAATTGTCTGGTTATAATAGACATCTGAGTAATCTGCATCAGAAAAATAATCTTTTAAGCTTATAGAAATCGTGCTGGTATACGCTGCCTGTTTATCTCCGATATACCCTGAGAAATTTATAGGCGCATTTGTATGAGAGATATTTGCGCCCCATACCGCTGTAGCATTCAATTCAGGATAACTCGGATTATAAACAACTAAAGAAAGATTTTTATTCATACCATATCCCTCATCTGTAAAATTCGGATTAAACTGCCACGTAAGATTAGTGTCATTCCCATAATAACTCAGATTATATCTCAGTATATTGTTCAGATAAAAATAATAAGTAAGATTATTCTGGACAGAATGATTCGCCCTGAAGGTTATATCAGAAACATTGCCTTCCTGAAGTGAAAAGTTCTGGTATAAATCAGGAAATGTAATGTTCGGGGTTCCGTAGACAAAAACCCAGAAGTTTCTTGAATCTTGTAAATTATTGCTGTCATTTACAGTAATATTTATCCTGTAAGCTCCGTACTGGCTCGAATTAAAAGTTATGTTTATCTTTCCGCTTGTTAAATTGAAAAAAGTGGAATTCAAAAACGAGCCTCCGGAAAGAAAATTATGGGAAAAAGTAAAATTAGTGTTTTCATCAGAAGAATCTCCATCCTCAATGTCTGTTGCGTTTATTTCAAGATAAAAGTTTCTATTGATGGCAGAAGTCTGGTTGCTTATGTTCATTAAAACAGGAGCGTGATTTATTGAGCTTATTGTCAATGTAAAGTTTGCCTGATAGCTCAAATTCCCAGCATCACTCACATTTATTGTAATATTATAACTTCCGACATCAGCTTTTCTCGGAGTGAATGTTGCAATGTATCTTGATTTATTTGCAGTATTCAATCTTTCAACCAGCGCAAAGCTAAACAGGCTTGAATTAACCCCCTGAATTGTCAGGTTAATGCCAAAGCTTTCATTATAGAATCCAGCCTGATTTAAAGGAATTCTCAGGTCTTCATCTTGAATATGCATTACAATATCCTTGCTAGTATCCTCTATTGCAGCCTGGCTTGATATCCCCTCAATAAATGGGGCGTCATTTACATTATAAACCGTAAAATTAAAGGTTTTGGAAGAAACAGTCTTGTTGTCACTGGCATTTATAATCAGTATATGCTCCCCAACATCTGCATCTCCTGAAGTAAAATTAATCACCCCTGTCGTAGCATTGAGGCTAAATGAAGGAAATGACGTGTTGTTTGAGTATGAAAAAGTAATGGCATCATTTTCTGCATCAATTACATTCGCAGTCAGATTAAGATAAGTCAGATTATCTTCATAAATTATAAACTCGCTTGCCATTGTAGAGTTCCACACAGGAGCAGAATCATTTAATACCTGTATTGTAAAATTTCTCTCAGCATAATTTCCAGAGATGTCAGAAACATTAACCCTAACAGTGTAGTTCCCAGTTCCAAGAACAGAAAGGGCGTAGTTATGGTTAATCTCTATTCTTGCCATGCTATAATTCCCGCCAGAAGGAGTTGAGAATTTTGTGACAGAAACCCACGAAGAATTAGAAGCAAATGTTAAATTCTCATTATAAACAATCTTGTCTGGAACAAGCAAATCATCGTCGCTTGCATTTACATAAATCGTCTTATTTTCATAAATAGTTTGATTGCTGATTTCATCAAGCGCAACCAGGGAATTTACAGTCCTATTCACATAAAAATATATCTGAACAGTCTGGCTTTCACCAGAATCCAAATCACTAACACTAAAATTGATAGTCCAGTTCCCAACCTCTCTTTTCTGCGGAGTTGCATTTATAAGAACAGACGCAGAAAAGTTAGACGAGTTAAAACCCGCGCCAGAATAAACCCAGCTCCTGTTTACATAGCTCGGAGTTGCAGAATTTCTTAGTGTAGAATTGCTTAGCGCAGTCAGGCTGTCCGCCTGCCCCTTTGATGTGATGTTTATAGTGCAGTTAAACATCTGATTCTCATAGAGAACAGAATTATTGCAGAGGCTTATGTCCACTCTAAGAGAAGAAAAAACATTAAAGATAACTATCTGCGAGTAATAAGTAGTCTTATTCTGCGAGTAATCTGCGGCGCAATACCCCCCAGAGCAAGTATAACTCTCTCCATAATCCATTACAGAAACATTCACATAGTACTTCCCAACATCATTATGAGAAGGTGTAAAGCTAATCTGTGAAGAAGTATTTGAATAATTTACCGCGCTAAAAAGCGTGCAGTTGTCTCTTGTACTCCACAAAGCCGTCTCGCAGGTTGTAAAGTTAAAGTTGAAAGCTAGTGGAAAGTGGTTTTCTTCGTCGCTTGCATTCACAAATGCTGAAAAAGCATTATTTTCAGTCAGGTTATACTCTGGCTGTACTGAAGTGAAAACCGGCGCGTCATTTACTGCACTCACATTAAAATTAAATGATACACCAGACGTATATCCTTCTCCCTCGCTGCTATTTATCCAAGAAACTTTAATTGGAATAATAAAATTTCCAGTCTGATTATCTTTGGTTGCGTTTATTACTAAAGTCCCCAGTGTAGAATTGCTTATAAAAATCCACGAAGATATCTGGCTGTAATTTATAGTAGTATAATTCCATTTCACAGTATTTGTACTATCTTCATATATCGAAAAAGTAATATTCGCCCCTGTGCCGGTTATATTTGCGCTGAGATTATGAGAATAAAGAGCATCTTCAGAAGCAGGATAGTTTATATTGTTTCCAGTAAATATTATATCGCCTGAAGAGGCAATAGCTGCTGCAGCCATTAGTATCAAAACTAAAAAAAATAAAGCTAATTCACTTCTTTTTGCCATATTCATCTCCCTTCCCCTTAATTTTTCTTCTGATAGAAAGTATGCGACTTAGTAGAATTATGAGAATCACAAGCAAAATTATTCCAACGAGAATTATGAGATGTATAAGATAATACCAATTTATTTTCTTCAGTAAAGGCATTTCTACCTTGCACTTCCACGGGCACGGCCCTCCACAGTCAACTCCTTCTTCATCTTGGTTCATAATTCCATCCGAGCATGTCGGGCAGAAAGAGCACGGCCCTCCGCAGTCAACAAGCAGCTCGCACGAATTATCATGGCAATTTTTTACTCCGTCTTTACAGCTCGGATCCTCTGAATAGTAACACTCCTGAACAAGAAAAGGCCTGTTTATAGTGCGGTTGCAGTTATTCACATCAAAACAATTCCGTGTCTGGAATCCACATGCCTCATCAGCCCAGTAGTTATTCTTGCAGCCCTCCTTAATATCTCTATAATCTCCCCCTGCTAACAATCCAGACACTCTGGATTTTTCAGCATTCTGGCAGACATTCCAATTAGCGCAAACCCACTTCTCAGTGCATCCGCCTCCGCCGCCTCCGCCGCCTCCAGGAAGCGCAGCAGGACAACTAACGCGGGTAACATTTATACTCCACTCAATAGAATCATTCAGCAGCCCATCTGTTATCTCTGCCTTAACACTATGCGCCCCAGAAATGCCGCAGCCAAAGCTATGCCTAAATTCATCGAAACTGCTGCCAGAATCATATTCCTTAAAAGAACCGTCAACATACCAGTAAGCATCTGGAATTGTCCAGTCAGCATCATACTTTGTCAGATTAAAATACAGATTATCATTTCCATTAGCAGACAAAACAAGATTAAGAGGATAATACGAAAGGATAGTAGGATTTCTGTTCTCGTTTGTAACTGTAATTGAAAAATTCTGGCACGCAGTTAATGAACTCCCGTCCTGGCTGCATAAGCTGATATTAGGATGCACATTCTGCAAGCCTCTATCTCTGATGCATAAGCTGATATTATAAACCCCGATATTACCCTCATCCGCTGTAAAATTCATCACCCCAGTATTGCTTATATTAAAAAGATTCTCAGAATTAATAAAAGTCAGATTAAAAATTAAATTTCCAGAACTCTGTCCCCCATCCTCAACATCACTCACGCTAACCTGCATGTAAAAAACATTTTCCCCAGTTGTCCAAACAGTCCTTACCCCTATATTTTCAGCAACAGGCTCGTGATTTATCTCTATCACGCTTATGTTCACTTGTTTGTAATCAGAATACTGCCCATCGCTCGCCTCAATTGTCTGTGAATAATTTCCCACAAACCGTTTATCCAGTTTGGCAGAAAAAAGCTCCCACCTTCTTGTCGTATCATTTATAACTGATGAAAAAGTAACATGAAAAATATCCTTCGGATTGTTATTAACTTCAAAACTAGAATTGGAAAAATCCTCATCATTATCAGAAACATTAAAATAATAATGCAGCGCAGAATCCTCGCAAGTATAAATTTGCAGAGGAATGGTTATGTATGGCGGAGAATTTGGAACATAGACAAAAAAGGTAACATTCCTGCCAAATGTTCCGCCACCAGCATAGTCAGCGTAAACGCTTAGAAAATTACTCCACCTTACAGCATCAAAAGTGGAATTCGGAGTAAACGCAACACTGTCATAAACCACCTGATTATGCCTCAAATCTGTTAATGTATATCTCCACAGCGTGGCATCAAAACTTGCAGAAACATTTAAGCCAAGAGTGTACATGTCCCCTATGCTGAAATTATAAGTTGCATTCTGGGGGCAGTCAATAATAATCTCCCACACCCCCCCAGGAATAATAATCGTGACTCTTGCAAGAGACGTCATAGCTTTTACAATAAAATCTTCCCATCCAGCAAATCTTCCAGTCAGTGAAGAAGCCTCCGGCCACATAAGAATCACTGACAAGCATAGGTTAAGAAATATGAATGCCACCAAAAGTATAACCACGACATTTCTTCCTCTTCTGCCCATATATCTGATTGTTAACCGCCCCTTAAATATTTAATGTTATTCTGCATTGCCAAGAAACCAATGCCTTCTAACCTCTATGAATACTTTCCCAGTATATAACCCATGCTCCGCATTTTCAGAAGCATAAACACTGAATCCCACTTTCTTTGTCTCGTTTCTGCGCAGTATAAAATTATTGTCAAACCCTGATAGCAGCTCATTAATGTTCCCTGTAGAATAAATTCTTACCCTTACGCTTTTATCATATTTATTTTCAAAAAAGATTTCCCGCGAAGCGCTTCCTCCGGGTTTAACTTCTCCGAATATCAAAGCAGAACTATTCAGGTCAAAACCACTTGTCTCAGAGACAACAGCCTTAGCATAAAACTCCTTCGTTTCAAGCAAAGAAAAAGCACTGGCAAGTTCGCGCGCTAAAATTCCAATTAAAACAGTAAGGATAAAAATCAAAACTACTGCCAGAATTTTACTTCTTTCTTTTCTTGCTCTCTGTTTTATCATGCTTTTTCTTCCACCTCAAAATAAAGAATATCCCGGCAGATATGGCCACGGCAATAGCCACTGAAACAATTATTATAATCGTAAAATTGCTCTCTTTATACACAATTATCTCAACATCCCTGCTGCTGGTTCTATCCTCATAGTACAGAGTTATATTTGCATCATAGCTCCCCTCATCAGCGCCCTCTGCATTAAGATATCCAGTAATAGTAGACTTCTGCCACATCTCTAATGTTGACGGAGACGTCTTAAAATAATCAAGCATATTTCCATCCCTGCTTATATTAACAGAAGCATATACTGAATTTATTTTTGAGTTCCATAAACTCTCTATTTCAATGTCAAACTTGCTTATCTTGCCCTTTTTAAACATAGAAGTCCAGTTTACAACAGCCACAGAAAGTGTTCCTATTCTAAAAGTTGAATTTGCCCGGGCTGTTTCACTCCCGCCGTAATCAACAGACGCAAAAGCAGTATACACTCCTGGCTGGTAGTTTTTAGTGTTTATCTGCGTCTCAAATTTTTCTTTTGCCTGTGTTCTTGCACTTCTCAGCCCGAGATTCATCAAATCTATCTTAGTGTTGTCATAATTATAAATCTCAAGAACAGGGTTCACAAAAATATCCTCCTTTCCCAGATTGCTTACTTCGAGAGTTACAGGAACACTCTCTCCCTCATTAACATCTTTTGTCGTAAGAGAAATTTCAGCATACTTTCCTGGATACGGAACATAAATCGCGATTAACGCCCCAATAACAATCCGTGTCCCAACTCCGCCAGAATTATCATTTACCTCCTCTACTCTTATATAA